>NZ_JBIWAL010000013.1:0-65276 GCF_044760045.1 Pseudomonas sp. NPDC098747
CTACATCTCCGGTGGTTTCCTCGAGGTTCAGCCGAACATGGTCAAGGTGCTTGCCGATACCGTGCAACGTGCCGCCGACCTGGATGAAGCTCAGGCTCAAGCAGCTCTCAAGGCTGCCGAGGCTGCCTTGCATGAGCGTGGCGCAGAGTTCGATTACGGCGCTGCGTCCGTACGTCTGGCCGAGGCTGCAGCTCAGCTGCGCACCGTTCAGCAGATCCGCAAGAAGTTTGGCGGTTAATCCGTCATCCGCTTAGTGTGCGATTGATTAAAAAGGGTAGCCTCGGCTACCCTTTTTTCTTTTCCGAATTCCAGAACCCCGGTCGCAGTTGCTGACCACCCAGGATTGGTAGCCAGTCATGTCTCTCGAAATCGTCATCCTCGCGGCCGGTCAAGGCACTCGTATGCGTTCGGCGCTGCCGAAAGTGCTGCACCCGATTGCCGGCAATTCCATGTTGGGCCATGTTATCCACAGCGCCAGGCAACTCGACCCGCAGCGCATCCACGTGGTGATCGGCCACGGTGCCGACGTGGTGCGCGAGCGTCTGGCGGCCGACGATCTGAACTTCGTGTTGCAGGACAAGCAGCTGGGTACCGGTCACGCGACTGCCCAAGCTGTGCCATTCATTAATGCCGACACTGTGCTGATTCTTTACGGTGACGTGCCGCTGATCGAAGTCGAAACCCTGCAACGCCTGCTCAAGCATGTCGTTCCCGGGCAGATGGGTTTGCTGACCGTCGAGCTCGACGACCCAACGGGCTACGGCCGCATTGTTCGCAACGCTGACGGCAAAGTTTCCGTCATCGTCGAGCACAAAGATGCCAGCGAAGCGCAACGCGCGATCACCGAAGGCAACACTGGCATTCTCGCAGTGCCGGCCAATCGGCTGGCTGACTGGATGAGCCGGCTGTCGAACAACAACTCACAGGGCGAGTATTACCTGACCGACGTGATCGAAATGGCCGTCAGCGATGGTCTGGTTGTCGCCACCGAACAGCCGCACGACCCGATGGAAGTGCAGGGTGCCAACGATCGCAAGCAACTCGCCGAACTGGAGCGTCATTACCAACTGCGCGCCGGTCGTCGTCTGATGGCTCAGGGCGTGACTCTGCGTGATCCGGCCCGGTTCGACGTACGCGGAGAAGTCACGGTCGGTCGCGATGTGCTAATCGACATCAACGTGATCCTTGAGGGCAACGTTGTTATCGAAGACGACGTGGTCATCGGTCCGAACTGTGTGATCAAAGACAGTACCCTGCGCAAAGGCGTGGTAATCAAGGCCAACAGCCACATCGAAGGCGCGATCCTGGGTGAAGGCAGCGATGCTGGCCCGTTCGCCCGTCTGCGACCGGGCACAGTGCTCGAAGCGCGGGCACATGTGGGTAACTTTGTCGAATTGAAAAACGCCCACATGGGCGAGGGCGCCAAGGCAGGTCATTTGACTTATCTGGGCGATGCCGAGATTGGCGCACGCACCAACATCGGTGCTGGCACCATCACCTGCAACTATGACGGCGCCAACAAGTGGAAAACCGTGTTGGGCGCGGACGTGTTCATCGGCTCCAACAACTCGTTGGTGGCGCCTGTGGATATCTCCAACGGTGCGACCACTGCGGCGGGTTCTACGATTACGCAGAATGTGGAAAACGCGCAGTTGGCAGTAGGCCGAGCGCGGCAGAAGAACATTGATGGCTGGAAGCGGCCGGAGAAGATCAAAAAGGACTGAGTTATCCACAGTCGGTTTTTAGGTCAAGAAATCGCAGCCTTCGACAGAGGGCTGCGATTTTTTTTGGTTTGCCGGGTTGACGATTGTTAGCCGATAGGTTTTGATTGGTTCCGTTATCTTTCGAATCGAAACTTAAGCCGCCGCCATGTCAAAACGCAACACACCCCAGCGCCGCCATAACATTCTCGCCTTGCTCAATGAGCAGGGTGAAGTCAGTGTGGACGAATTGGCCAAACGCTTCGAAACCTCCGAAGTTACGATTCGTAAGGACTTGGCTGCGCTGGAGAGCCACGGTTTGTTGCTGCGTCGATACGGCGGAGCGATCACCATGCCCCAGGAGCTCGTCGCGGAAACCGCGCAGAGTGTTTCCAAATACAAACAGGCAATCGCCCGCGCGGCGGTGAAACGCATCCGCGAGCATGCGCGCATCATCATCGATAGTGGCAGCACTACGGCGGCGATGATCCCTGAACTTGGTCAGCAACCGGGTCTGGTGGTGATGACCAACTCCCTGCACGTCGCCAATGCTTTGAGTGAACTCGAGCATGAACCGGTGTTGTTGATGACCGGCGGCACCTGGGATCCGCACTCGGAGTCCTTTCAGGGCCAGGTGGCCGAGCAAGTACTACGCTCTTACGACTTTGACCAATTATTTATCGGCGCCGATGGCATCGATTTGGCGCGCGGTACTACCACGTTCAACGAACTGCTCGGCCTGAGCCGGGTCATGGCTGAAGTGACGCGTGAAGTGATCGTGATGGTCGAGGCCGACAAGATCGGTCGCAAGATTCCCAACCTGGAGCTGCCTTGGAGCAGCGTCCATACCCTCATTACCGATGATCGTCTGCCTGTTGATGCACGCGATCAGATTCAGGCCCGCGGTATCACCTTGATTTGCGCGGCTGTCAGTCAGGAGAAATAAGCATGTGTGGAATTGTCGGCGCAGTTGCTGAACGTAATATCACCGCCATCCTGCTCGAAGGCCTCAAGCGCCTCGAATACCGCGGCTATGACAGCGCCGGTGTGGCGGTCTACACCAATGAACAGACCCTCGAGCGCATGCGCCGTCCGGGCAAAGTCAGCGAACTGGAAGTCGCGCTGGCCGAACACCCGCTGGTTGGCCGTCTCGGGATTGCGCACACCCGTTGGGCCACCCACGGCGCCCCGTGTGAGCGTAATGCTCACCCGCATTTCTCCGGTGACATCGCGGTGGTGCACAACGGCATCATCGAAAACCATGAAGCCCTGCGTGAACAACTGAAAGTGTTGGGCTACGTGTTTACTTCGGAAACCGACACCGAAGTCATTGCTCACCTGCTGAATCACAAACTCAAGGATCAGCCTGATCTGAGCGCCGCCCTTAAAGCTACGGTCAAAGAACTGCACGGTGCTTACGGTCTGGCCGTGATCAATGCCAAACAACCGGATCGTCTGGTTGCCGCGCGCAGTGGCAGCCCATTGGTGATCGGTTTAGGTCTGGGCGAGAACTTCCTCGCTTCCGATCAACTGGCTCTGCGTCAGGTCACTGACCGGTTCATGTATTTGGAAGAAGGCGATATCGCCGAAATTCAGCGCGATACGGTGAAGATCTGGGATGTGAACGGCACTGCTGTCGAGCGCCAGACCGTGCAGTACACCGACGGTGCCGAAGCCGCCGACAAGGGCGAGTTCCGCCACTACATGCTCAAGGAAATCCACGAGCAACCGACCGTTGTGCAGCGCACGCTGGAAGGTCGCCTGAGCAACAATCAAGTGCTGGTGCAAGCCTTCGGCCCACAAGCGGCCGAGCTGTTCGCTAAAGTGCGTAACGTACAAATTGTTGCCTGCGGCACCAGCTATCACGCCGGTATGGTTGCCCGTTACTGGCTCGAAGAACTGGCCGGGATCCCGTGCCAGGTCGAAGTTGCCAGCGAATTCCGCTACCGCAAAGTGGTGGTGCAGCCGAACACGTTGTTCGTCACCATCTCGCAGTCCGGCGAAACCGCCGACACCTTGGCCGCGTTGCGCAACGCCAAATTGCTCTCTACAAAAGAAGGGGGCTACCTCGCCAGCCTGGCGATCTGCAACGTCGGTATCAGCTCGCTGGTGCGTGAATCAGACCTGACCCTGCTGACCCAGGCCGGTCGCGAAATCGGCGTAGCGTCGACCAAAGCATTCACCACGCAACTAGTTGGCCTGTTGCTGCTGACCCTGTCCCTGGGCCAAGTGCGCGGCAGTCTGGCGCCGGGTGTTGAAGCCACGCTGGTGGAAGAATTGCGTCGCCTGCCGGCTCGCTTGGGCGAAGCGCTGGCGATGGACAGCACCGTGGAAAAAGTCGCCGAACTGTTCGCCGAGAAAAACCACACTTTGTTCCTCGGGCGCGGCGCGCAATTCCCGGTAGCGATGGAAGGTGCCTTGAAGCTCAAGGAAATCTCCTACATCCACGCTGAAGCGTACCCGGCCGGCGAACTGAAACACGGCCCGCTAGCGCTTGTGGATAACGACATGCCAGTGGTCACCGTAGCGCCGAACAACGAACTGCTGGAAAAGCTCAAGTCCAACTTGCAGGAAGTCCGCGCGCGCGGCGGCGAACTGATCGTGTTCGCCGACGAAAAAGCGGGGATGACCAACGGCGAAGGCACCCACGTGGTACAGATGCCGCACATCCACGACATTCTCTCGCCGATCCTCTACACCATTCCGCTGCAGTTGCTGTCGTACTACGTCGCTGTACTTAAGGGCACCGACGTTGACCAGCCACGGAATCTGGCGAAGTCGGTGACGGTGGAATAATAGTTTTTACACAAGAGTGCGAGCTTTCGCACTCTTGTGTAGGAGGCTGGATCCCTATCCCCAGTAATGCATATTTTTCCTGCAAAAAATCCGCAATAAAATCCGCGTTATATCCCAATTTCAGAACCTTCCTACTCAACGCTAGGCTATGTAATCAGTGGCTTTGGGCGTACTCTTGAATCCGCAATAAAATCCGCGATTCTGGAGATGCAATGAGCACTGAGTCGACTATAGGGACCCACTGGCTTGAGCCGCTGATGCCGGTATTTCCAAGTGAAATATTGCAGTTGGCTGAGCAGGTGCCGTTCCAGGCAGGAAAGCTCAGTGCAATGGTCACTCCACCAATGTTGCAACGGGTAGGCGGTTTGCTGCGCGTGACCAGCAGCTTCTACAGCAACTTGATCGAAGGCCAATTCACCGAGCCGGTGACACTCGCTCCGACTGCCCCCAAACGCCATCGCAAGGAGCTGACAGAGCTTGCAATGACCCACATCGGTACGCAGCAGGCCTTCGAAAGACTGTTGGCTGTGTATAAGGATCTAACCTGGGAAACGATGTTCAGCCCTGCATTTGTTGCGCGCCTGCACAGACGTCTTTTCCACTGTGCCAGTGATGAACAGTTGGGCCTGAGCGACGGTACTCGATTGGTGCCAGGGCAATTGCGTGATATTGCGGGTCGAGAGGTTCTGGTCGGTAATCATGCAGCGCCTCCCAA
This sequence comes from Pseudomonas sp. NPDC098747, assembly GCF_044760045.1. Lineage (NCBI taxonomy): Bacteria > Pseudomonadati > Pseudomonadota > Gammaproteobacteria > Pseudomonadales > Pseudomonadaceae > Pseudomonas > Pseudomonas sp. NPDC098747. The sequence goes on from NZ_JBIWAL010000013.1 coordinate 5,212, forward strand.
CCAGTCTGTCGGCCCCATGTTGACTCGGATGCAGCAGGTTTACGGTCGACTACCGGATGCGCGGAGCCGGTTACTTTCCGTCATGGCTTATCATCACCGCTTGGCATGGGTGCATCCTTTCGTCGATGGAAACGGACGCACCGTCAGGCTGCTCACGCACCTGCAGATGCAAAAGCTGGGGTTGGTTTCGCCGCTATGGTCTTTATCTCGTGGACTGGCTCGCGAGCAGGAGACCTATTACGCACGATTGGCCAATGCTGACAAACCGCGACGAGGGGATCTGGATGGCCGTGGGCAACTGACTCAGGCAGGTTTGTTCGAGTTTGTTGGATTCATGCTGGAAACCTGTCTGGACCAGATGAAATACACCGAGCGCGCACTGAACACTTCGAACATGCGCGAAAGGCTGCATACCATTTTCGTCTGGGAAGAGCGGATCAAGAAAGCGGGGATTAAGCCGCAAGTTGCCCGTGCACTGCATGTTCTGCTGACTCAGGGGACACTGAGCCGCGCGGACTTCAAGATTTTCACCGGACTGTCCGATCGGGTGGCAACTGACCAGTTGAAAAGTCTGGTACAGCTCGGGTTGGTCGAGAGTGCAACACCAAAGGCGCGCGATCTGTATCCCGGGTTACCGATCTGGTTTGCCCAGCTCTTGTTCCCGGATTTGCATCAGCGGATGACTGCAGCGGTATAGGAGTTGAGTCATGGATCGCTTCCAGGAAATGCAAGTCTTCGCCGCTGTCGCACAAGACCAAGGCTTCTCCGCCGCCGCGCGGCGCCTCGGTTTGTCGGCGGCCAGCGTCACCCGCGCCGTTGCTGCATTGGAGCAGCGAATCGGCACGCAGCTACTGATCCGTACCACGCGCAGCGTTCACCTTAGCGAGGCAGGTCAGCGATATCTTGAGGACTGTCGGAGAATTCTTGCCGAGGTGCAGGAAGCCGAGGATTCCGCTGCGGGCAGTCACGCCGAGCCTCGTGGGCAACTGACGGTAACGGCGCCGGTGTTGTTCGGCGAGTTGTTTGTAACGCCGGTGATGACCGGGTATCTCACGCAGTATCCAGACGTTTCGATCAACGCTTTGCTGGTAGATCGTGTGGTGAGCATGGTCGAGGAGGGTGTCGATGTGGCGGTGCGCATCGGCGAGTTGCCGGACAGTAATCAACATGCGATTCGGGTGGGTGAGGTCAGACGCGTGGTCTGTGGTTCGCCGCAATATCTGGCTGAACACGGTCGGCCGCAGCATCCTCAAGCCTTGGTTGGATTGTCCGTAGTCGCCACTGCGGCCACCGGCCAGATGCGCAACTGGCCGTTCCTTGACGACGGCGAACCGCTGATCGTGCGCCCGGAGCCGCGGTTGGTGGTCACCGCCAATCAGGCGGCGATCAGTGCCGCGTGTCTCGGCCTGGGACTGACGCGGGTACTTTCCTATCAGGTGGCGAGCAAAGTGGCCGCAGGTGAACTGGAAATCGTCCTTGCCGACTTCGAGCTGCCGCCGCTGCCCATTCATGTGGTGTATCAAGGTGGACGCAAGGCCCCGACGCGGGTGCGCAGCTTTGTTGATTTCACGGTGAACGCTCTGCGTGAGCATCCATCGCTGAAGAACGCAGCGTTATTGCATGAGATGAAATAATCGATTGCGAATACTGGTGATTCTGTTGCTTTGCAGATAGGTGGAATATGACTCCCATCAGCGCTGCCAACCCCCGGGTGGCGCGATAATTCAGTGGAGTCGACCATGCAACCGATCAAGTTTTATAACTTCCCGCGTTCCGGCCACGCCCATCGGGTGGAACTGATGCTGTCGCTGCTGCAATTGCCGACCGAGACCATCCTGGTCGATCTGGCGAAGGGCGAGCACAAGCAGCCTGCGTATCTGGCAATCAACAGTTTCGGTCAGGTCCCGGCCATTGATGACAACGGCGTGGTACTGGCTGATTCCAATGCGATTCTGGTGTATCTGGCGCAGAAGTACGGCAACGGTCGTTGGTTGCCAAGCGATCCGGTCGGCGCCGCGCGGGTTCAGCGCTGGTTGTCGGTCGCAGCGGGGCCGATTGCATTTGGCCCGGCGGCCGCTCGGTTGATCACGGTATTCGGCGCCAAACTGAACGCTGAAGAACTGATCACTCGCGCCCACAATCTGCTCACGGTGATGGACGTTGAGCTGGGGAAAACCGCGTATCTGGCAGGTGATGAACCGACCATCGCCGACATTTCGGCCTACAGCTATATCGCCCATGCACCCGAAGGCAACGTCTCGCTGGACGACTACGCCAACGTGCGTGCCTGGTTGGCGCGGGTCGAAGCCTTGCCCGGTTTCGTCGGCATGCCGCGCACCGTCGCCGGTCTGCAAACCGCAGTCTGATTCCCGCAATCCACGCTGTGCCGAGGGCGCAGGGGAGAGGTCGTGATGGAACGTTCACCGTGGCACGCTGGCGAGCAACAGTTACAGGCCCATGTAGGCGTTGCCGAACGCATGGAGGCATTCGGGCGTAAGGTGATTCGCACCTGGATGCCGGACCAGCACCGTGAGTTCTATCAGCAACTTCCCTTCATGCTGTACGGCGCGGTCGATGCCGACGGGCGCCCTTGGGCCAGCGTGCTGGAAGGCGCGCCGGGGTTTGCCCAATCGTCCGATCCTGAACATCTGCGTTTTACAACGTTGCCCGCCAGTGATGACCCGGCACAGTTACGCACTGGCGAGCCCATCGGTTTGCTCGGGATTGAGCTGCATACGCGGCGGCGCAATCGCCTCAACGGTCATGTAGGTGCTCTCGGCATTAACGGTTTCGATGTGAGCGTCGATCAAGCCTTCGGCAACTGTCCGCAATACATTCAACTGCGCCAGTTTCAGCGCGTGCCGTTGAGTGATCCGCAGACACGCCCACCTCAGCATCTCGACACCCTTGATGACGCAGCCACAGCCCTGATCGAAGGTGCTGATACGTTCTTTGTCGCCAGTTATGTCGATACCGACGGCGAACGCTCGGTGGACGCTTCCCATCGCGGCGGTCAGCCCGGGTTCGTCCGGGTGGAAGGCAATCGTCTGACCATCCCGGATTTTGCCGGCAACCTGCACTTCAACACCCTCGGCAATCTGCTGCTCAACCCCAAGGCCGGCTTGCTGTTCATCGACTTTTCCACAGGCGATCTGCTGCAACTCAGCGGGCGTACCGAAATCATCCTGGAGGGGCCGCAGATCGAGGCGTTTCAAGGCGCCGAACGGCTGTGGACATTCGAGGTGGAGAAACTGGTTCGCCGTCCGGCGGCGCTGGCCTTGCGCTGGCGCTTCGACGGTATGTCGCCCACCAGTCTGTTGACCGGAAACTGGGCGGAAGCCGATGCGCGTTTGCAGGCGCAAGCGCTGGGTAACCAGTGGCGGCCGCTGCGCGTGGCGAAGATCGAAATGGAGAGCCACAGCATCCGCTCGATTTATCTGGAGCCAGACGATGGCGCCGGTTTGCCGGTGTTTCTCGCTGGCCAGCATTTGCCTGTGAGATTTACCCTCGACGGCGAGATGCACATCCGCACGTACAGCCTGTCGAGTGCGCCATCGGATGGTTTCTACCGGATCAGTGTGAAGCGTGAGGGACGCGTGTCGACTCATCTGCACGAGCAGATCCAGGTGGGTGACGTACTGGAGGCGCGGGCGCCGCAGGGGCATTTCACCGTGGCGCCACTGGAACGACGGCCATTGGTGTTGTTGGCCGCCGGGGTCGGCATCACGCCGCTGCTGTCGATGCTGCGCGAGGTGGTTTACCAAGGCCTGCGCACGCGCCGGATTCGTTCGACGTGGTTGCTGCAAAGTTCACGCAGCCTGGCCGATCAACCCTTTCGTAAGGAACTGGATCGTTTGTTGGAAAGCGCTGGCGATGCGGTGCGGGTCCTGCGCTTGCTCAGCCAGCCGGAAGCAGATGCGCGCGAGGGCGAGGATTTCGACTTGCGCGGGCGCATCGACGGCGCGGTGTTGAGGGATCTGCTGGAGGTCGAGGATTACGATCAAATCGATTTTGTGGTCTGTGGGCCCGGCGGGTTTACCCAAGGGCTGTACGACGGCTTGCGTGAACTGGATGTGCGCGATGCGCAGATTCACGCCGAAACATTCGGCCCTTCAACGCTCAAGCGCCGCGCCGATCCGGATGCGATTGTGATTGAACAACCGCCCGCAGCCACCACATCCGTGCCGGTGGTGTTCGAACGTTCGGCCAAGGAAGCTCGTTGGCAGCCGGATGGCAGCAGTTTGCTGGAGCTGGCGGAAAGTCGCGGATTGCGCCCCGAGTTCAGTTGTCGCGGTGGGTCGTGCGGCACCTGCAAGACGCGGCTGGTCAGTGGTGCAGTGAATTATCCACAGCCACCGGCCGAAGTACCGGAGGCTGGGCATGTGCTGATTTGTTGTGCGGTGCCGGCGCAAAGCGAACAGCCGCTGGTGTTGGATTTGTAATCGAAATCTTCAAAGTATTGCCATTGCTGTGGGAGCGAGCTTGCTCGCGAAGGCGGTTGGTCATTCGGCAGTGATGTCGACTGACCCGGCCTCTTCGCGAGCAAGCTCGCTCCCACAGGAGAATTGCGCTGTGCCTGTTCAGGCGTAGGACAGGGATTTTTCTTCCAGCAGCTCTTGGTACAACTCGGTCCATTTACGGCCCATCTCATCGGCTGTGAATAACTGTCGATAACGGGCTTCGGCCTTGACGCCCATGGCTGCTGCGCGATCGGGGTTTTCCCACAAGTTGCGCATTGCCTCACGAAACGCCTGTGGATTACTCGGCGGTACCACCAGCCCTGTCTCGTTGTGGATATTGATGTAGCTGGTGCCGGTACCGATCTCGCTGGAGATCATTGGTTTGCCGTACATCGCGCCCTCAAGCAGCGAGATGCCGAACGCTTCCGAGCGCAGGTGCGATGGGAAAACAATGGCGTAGCTCAATTGCAGCAATGCGACTTTGTCTTCATCCCCCAAGCGCCCAAGGAAGTGAATGTTGCGCAGGCCCAACGCGGCGGCTTGGGCGTGCAACGCTTGCTCCAGCGGACCGGCGCCGACGATGACCACCGGATAATCCACGTCCTTCATGGCGTCGAGCAGGATGTGCAGGCCTTTGTAATAGCGCATGACCCCGACGAAGAGGAAAAACTTATCCCCAAGCTGCTGGCGCCAACGGTTCATACGCTCGCTATCAGCCTGTGGATAACCTGCCTTGTTCAAGCCATAGGGAATCACCCGGGTCTTGTCCTGAAATTGCTGCAACACATCACTGGTGTGCAGGTAATTCGGCGAGGCCGCGACAATCCGGTCGGCGCTGGCAAGAAAGCGGTTCATCAGCGGCCGATAGAGTTTGAGCAGGTGTTTCTGCCGGATGATGTCCGAGTGGTAGGTGACCACGCTCGGTTTTTTCATCGCGCTGGCAAAATGCACCAGGTCCATGAAGGGCCACGGAAAGTGGTAGTTGACCACGTCGGCCTCGGCCGCCATCTCGCGAAACTGTTTGAACACGCTCCAGGAAAATCCCGTGGAGGCGAACTGAATATCGAGTTTGGCCCGGTGCACTTCGTGTTGACCCAGCTTAACCACGGGCGGACTTGGGTCAGCACTGAGGGTCAGCACATGCCCATCAATGCCATGCTGGGCGCCGCTTTCGCACAGTTGGAAGATCACTTGTTCGATGCCGCCGACCGAATCAGGCAGGTACGTCTTGAAGAAATGAAGAACGCGCATTCAACCTCCCATGGCCTGGCGGTAGGCACCGGCCGTGGCCTGTGCGCAACGCTGCCAGGAAAAAAGCCGTGCCTGCTGCAAGCCGGCTTCTCGGCATGCCTGCCAATGTGTTTGATCGTCGATCAGTCGGCTCATTGCATCGCGCAAGCCGTTTGCATCGTCGGCGTCGATATAGTTGCCGGCAGCACCCGCCACTTCCGGCATTGCCGAAGAGCGAGTAATCACCACCGGCGTGCCGCTGGCCATCGCCTCCAGCACCGGCAGGCCGAAGCCTTCATACAGCGAAGGAAAAATCAGCGCCCGGGCGCCGGCCAACAGTTGTGCCACTTGTTCATCAGGCAGGTAGCCGAGCAGGCAAACATGCCCACTGGCCAACGCCTGGCGCAGCTCGTCACTGAACTGCTCACGCTGCCAACCGGCCATGCCGACGATCAACAGCGGAAAGCGTTCGCGGACTGCTTCCGGCAGCAGGGCATGGGCACGCAACGCCAGGCTCAGGTTCTTGCGTGGCTCCAGCGTGCCGACACACAGAAAATACTCGCGTGCCTGCACGGCATGAGCCTTGAGTACCGCGCTGATCGCGTTGGCTTCGCGTGGATGAAACCGCTCGGCGACCCCCAGTGGAGCCACCACAAAACGCTCGGCGGGCAGTCCGAAATAGTCTTGCGCCTCGTCGGCAATTGCCTGTGAGTCAGTCAGAATCAGCTGCGCTTGCTGTACGCCGATGGCCAACCGTCGTTCGATTTCCTTGAGCCGTGCCGACGGCTGAGTCTCGGGGAAATGCAGGTGGGTCAGATCGTGCAGGGTGATGACCGTCGGCCCGTCGAAAGCCAGCGGCCACAGGCTTGGCTCGTGATACAGGTCAATGTCTTGTGCGCGACCCTGATCGAAGCGCTTTTGCTCCAGCCAGCGCCGTGCCTGATAGGCCCCGGGAATCTGTCGCAGCAGTGGCGTCAAACGCGAATAGCCGGGCATTGCTGCTTCCGGTAGCGCCGAACTCCAGCCCCAGCCATGAAACAGCGTCACTTCGACGTCGGGTTCGCTGCGCAAGGCGTTGACCAGTTCGGCGACGTAGTGGCCGATGCCGGTGCGCGGTGCCTGCAGAATCCGAGCGTTAAGAGCAATGCGCATGCTGGCTCTCCGGGGTTGCCGGCGAAGGATGCAAATTGCGCTCGATGCGTTCAACCAGTTGCGCACTCGCTTCGCGCCAGCTCAGCCAGCGCCACTGTTCCAGGCTCAGCGGTGCGGGGAAGACCTGGCTGCGCTCCATGTCGGTGATCAGGTGGGTCAGGCTCTGCGGGTTGGCCAAGTCGAAATACGCCATGTAATCGCCGCCGATCTCGCGGAACACCGGGATATCACTGGCCATCGCCGGTAACCCGCGTTGCATCGCTTCCACCAGTGGTAGACCAAACCCTTCGACGTAGGACGGGAACACCAGCGCCGTCGCATGGGAGTAGGCGTGTTCGAGGCTTTTGTCCGAGAGCGTGTTGTACATGAACAAACGGCGGTTCAACTCGGGATGCTGGCGGATGCGTTCGATCAACGCTTCGCATTTCCAGCCGATCTTGCCGACGATGCATAACCGCGCTTTGGAACCCGTGGCCCAGGCGTGCTCGAATGCATCGAGCAGGTAGGCGTGGTTCTTGCGCGGCTCGATGGTGCTGACCATGAGGAACACCGGCTCCGCCGTTTTGAACATCTGCAACAAGCCCTGATCGACCTTGGCATCGGCGTCGCTCAAGTCCAGTTCAGAGCCGAGGTGGAAATAATCGAACCAGCGCTGTGCGACCTGTTGCGAACCGATGCGCCGCAGCATTTCCTCGCGTACCTGATCGCGGATGGTCGTCGAAATTGCCACGTAGCCGTCCGCTGTGCGGGCGATCCAGTCGAACCAGTCGTTGAACACTTTGACCAGCCCGGCATCGCAGAACTGCGGATGGGTCAGCGGGATCAGATCATAGATCACCGAAACGATACCGACCCCGTCACGCTTGAGTTGCTCGGCCAGAGGGAAAAAATTGGCGTGCCAGGACGAGTCGAGCAGTACCAGTTGATCGCCGGCCCGATGCTGAAGCGGCACGCAGCGCTCAGGAATTTGCTTGCCCTTGAGGGCTCGCTCCAGCAGGCGCATCGGCAGGCTGAAACAGGCGAAAGCGCTCAGCCGGCAACCGACGTACAACACGCGGCGAGCGAAATGCGACTGGCTGAACGGACGGCGGCGCTCCAATGCACGGTGGCGCAACCAGAACGCATTGGCCCATTGCTCGAGTTTCACCCGCAGGCCGATCAGATCCAGCTTTGCCGATTTCAGCGGCGCCAGGCTCTTAACTTGATACAGACCACCGTCGATCATCACGACCGGAATGCATTCAACGTTCTCGTCGGCGGCCGGCAATTGCTGGATGACGTTGCGGACCACGCGCTGAATACCCGAGTTGGCGCTTGGGTGCTCGAAGACGTAAGTGCATTCCACCAACAATCGCGTCATCGCGAGATCTCCTTATCAGGCGTTGGCGTGAGGTTGCCACTGGAGCGAGTGATTTCGGTGTGCGCTTGCAGCCAGGCGCAGCCGACGAAGTCTTCCTGACGGTTGTTGATCACATGGAAGATCAAGCCGTAGTCGCGCCACTCGAAGTTGCGGTCCAGGTGCGAATCCAGCCGCGACAGGCTCAACGCCACTGAATAACTGCCCTTGCCCAGGCGCATGTCAAAGGCGAAGCGGAACGTTACGCGATCACCTGCACTCAGCTCGACGACCGGTTTGTCGAGGCGATGCGTATTGATCCCGTAAATCGCCTGGCCCAGGCGATCCTTGATCATGAAACCGAGAATCAGCCGTTCGATGTCCTCGCGGACTTCTGTCTGAACTTCCAGCACCACGGGCTGGCCGACTTCCGCCACTTCGAGGCTACGCCCCTGCGCATCGAGCAGGCGCACGCTGACGATCCCCGCTTCGCCGGTACCGGAAATGGTTTGTACCTGGCCGTTGGCGAGCATCTCCTGACGGACGATCTGGCCTTCGCGCTGGGCGAGCATGGCGTTGTAGTAGTCCATGACCTCTTCTGGCTTGCCGCGCATGGCCAGACGCCCGTTTTCCAGAAGGATCGCGGTATCGCAGATCGACTGGATGGCCGAGCGGTCATGGGAAACAATCAGCAGCGTGGTGCCGGCCTTGCGGAAGCTGCGGATGCGCTCGAAGCTTTTGTGCTGGAAATAGGCATCGCCGACCGACAGCGCTTCGTCGACGATCAAGATATCCGGGCGCCGCGCAGTGGCGACACTGAACGCCAGGCGCATCTGCATGCCGCTGGAGTAGGTGCGCACCGGCTGATCGATGGCCTCGCCGATTTCGGCAAAACTTTCGATCTGTGGCATCAATGCGTTGATCTCTTCAACCTGCATCCCCAGCAACTGACCGGCCATGAAAGCGTTCTGACGACCGGTAAAGTCGGGGTGGAAACCCATACCCAGTTCCAGCAGCGCGGCGACCCGACCTTGCAACTGGATCTGTCCGCACGTCGGTTGGGTGGTGCCGGTGATCATCTTCAGCAGGGTGCTTTTGCCCGCGCCGTTGACGCCAACAATGCCCACGGCTTCGCCGGGCTGAATCTCGAAATCAACGTCCTGCAAGACCCAGTGCAAGTGATGCCGAGGCCGGGAAAACGGCACCAGCCATTCAAGCAACCGGCTCCAGCGATTGGGGTACTGTTTGTAAGCCTTGGCCAGGCCACTGACGCGTATGTGTCCCATCAGAGTTCATCCACCATTTCACCAACCCGTTGACGGAACAGGTGCAACGCCATGGCGCAAAGCACGAGTCCGATGATCAGCATCGGCGTCAGGGATGACCAGTCCGGCCATTGGTTATAGAGGAATACATTCTGGTAACTGGTCATCAACGCAGTCATCGGGTTGAGGCTGATCACGTGCTGGATGCCCGGAGGCAGGATCGACAGCGGATACACGATCGGTGTCAGCCAGAACCAGAATTGCAGGCAGATACCGAACATTTGTCCGACATCGCGAAAGAACACATTGAGAATGCCCAGCAGCATGCCGAGTCCGGCGGCGAAGACCACTTGCAGAATCAACAGCGGTATCAGCGCCAGCAAGGCCATGCCGGGCAGGCGTCCGCTGATCAGCAGAAAGCCGAAAAACAGCCCCAGAATAATCGCGAAGTTAATGCCGGCATTGAGTAGCGCAATCACGGGCAGGCAAATGCGCGGGAAGCTGATTTTCTTCAGCAGGTTGGCGTTTTCCAGAAACATGCTCTGGCTGCGCGTAGTGATTTCGGCGAACAGCCCCCAGGTCAGCAGGCCGGCGCACAGGTAGACGCTGTAGGCCAGGCCATCGTCCACCCCCGGCAGGCGGGCGCGCATGATCTGGGAAAAGATTACCGTGTAGACGATGATCATCGACAGCGGATTGAGTACGGTCCACAGCGCACCAAACAGCGAGTTGCGATACCGCGCTTGAAACTCTCGCTTGACGCTACCGAGGATGAATCCACGATAGCTGCGCAGCGAGCGGTACAGGGAAAGCAGCATTCAAACCGTCCTGCCGTATTGGTCTTCGAAGCGGACGATGTCGTCCTCTCCCAGGTATTCGCCGCTTTGCACTTCGATGATCACCAGGTCGATCACGCCGGGGTTTTCCAGACGATGTTTGTGGCCTGCGGCAATGAACGTCGATTCATTCTTGGCCACAAGATGCGTGCCGTCGCCGTTGTTGGTGACCTTGGCCATGCCTTCGACCACCACCCAGTGTTCGTTGCGGTGATGGTGCATTTGCAGGGACAGCTTGGCGCCGGGTTTGACCACGATGCGTTTGATCTTGAAGCGCGGGCCTTCCTCGAGCACGGTGTAGGTGCCCCACGGTCGGCTGACCGTACGATGCAGGCGATAGGCTTCGTGGGATTTGTCCTTGAGCTGTTTGGCGACACGCCGTACATCCTGCGTGCGGTCAGCGTGGGCTATCAGCACGGCGTCGGCGGTGTCGACCACGATCAGGTTATCCACACCCACAGTGGCCACCAGCCGACCTTCGCTCTGGACGAAGTTGTTGTGGCTGTCGATGAAAATCGCTTCGCCGCTGGCGCGGTTGTTGTCGGCATCGGCCGGCACCAGTGCAGCCACGGCGTTCCACGAACCGATATCACTCCAGTCAAAACCGGCGGGCACCACCACGACTTTGTCCGAGCACTCCATCAGCGCGTAGTCGATGGAGATGTCGGTAATTTCAGCGAATAGCTCCGGCGACAATTCCTGTTGCAGGCAGCCAACGGTTTCCACCGGGGCACTGGCAGCCATGCAGGCACGTGTCTGCGCCAGCAGCTCGGGAGCGTGCAGTTGCAGTTCGGCAATCACCGTCGCGGTGGTGAAGCAGAACATGCCCGAGTTCCACAGGAAGTTACCGCTCTCCAGATAATGCGTGGCGGTTTGCAGGTCGGGTTTTTCCACGAAGCGCTGCACCTTGGCCGCACCTTTGGCGTCCAGTGGCGCACCGGTTTCGATGTAGCCGAAGCCGGTTTCCGGAGCTGTCGGGATCACGCCGAAGGTCACCAGATAACCGTCTTTGGCCAGATTCACCGCGTGCTCGACTGCACTTTTCAGTGCGTCCTGATTGACGATCAAGTGGTCGGCCGGCATCACCACCATGATCGCGTCATCGCCATGCAAGGCTTGCAGAGACAGGGCTGCTGCCGCGATCGCCGGAGCCGTGTTGCGTCCGGTCGGCTCCAGCAGGAAGTGCCCGCGATGACGCGACAGCTGGGTGGCGCAGTAGTGATCCTTGCTCTGGAAGTAATACTCGCGGTTGGTCACCGTGACAATGTCGCCCCAACCGTCGAGCAACGCTGCCGCACGCTGGTAAGTCTTGCCCAGCAGCGACTCGCCGTCGGGCAGGGTCATGAACGGCTTGGGATGGCCCTCGCGGGACACCGGCCACAAACGGGTGCCGGCACCGCCGGACAGAATCACGGGGATCAGCATGGCCTACTCCTTGGCGACGCGTTTCATGTCCGCATCCATCATCATGCGGATCAAGGTATCCAGGTCGGTTTTCGGCTTCCAGCCCAGTACACGCTGAGCCTTGGCCGGATTGCCGAGCAGCACTTCGACTTCAGCCGGGCGGAAAAACGCCGGGTCGATCTTCACGTAGTCGCGGTAGTTGAGGCCAACGTGATCGAAGGCGATGCGGCACATTTCGCGCACCGTGGTGGTTATGCCGGTGGCGACCACAAAATCGTCGGGCTTGTCCTGTTGCAGCATCAGCCACATGGCTTCGACGTAATCACCGGCGAAACCCCAGTCACGCTTGGCGTCAATGTTGCCCAAGCTCAGTTCGTGCTGTTTGCCTTGCTTGATGCGGGCGGCGGCATCGGTGACCTTGCGAGTAACGAACTCGATCCCGCGCAGCGGCGATTCATGGTTGAACAGAATGCCGCTGCTGGCGTGCAGGTTGAAGCTTTCGCGGTAGTTGACGGTGATCCAGTGACCGTACAACTTGGCCACGCCGTACGGGCTGCGCGGGTAGAACGGTGTGTTTTCATCCTGTTGTTCGGCCTGGATCAGACCGAACATTTCACTGGTCGATGCCTGATAGAACCGGGTGTGCGGGCTGAACTGGCGGATCGCTTCGAGCAAGTGAGTGACGCCCAGGCCATCGACGATGCCGGTGGTCACCGGTTGGTCCCAGGAGGCGGCGACAAAACTTTGCGCTGCGAGGTTGTACACCTCGTCCGGCGCCGACTTGATCACGGCGCGCTGTACCGAGCAGGCGTCGGCCATGTCACCGTCCAGATAGACGATGTCGGCTTCGACGCCCATTTCGCGCAGGCGCCAGCGCGAATCGCTGCTGCGCCGTGCCACGAAGCCGTAAACCTTGTAGCCCTTGTCGAGCAACAGTTTGGCCAGATACGCGCCGTCCTGGCCGGTGATCCCTGTGATCAATGCACTTTTTGTCATTCTTGTCGTACTCGCTTCTCCCAGTCGGACAGGATCGCCCGCAGGGATTGTTGTGTGGTGTTGGCTGGCGACCATCCGGTGGCTGTGGCCAGTTTTGCGTGGCTGCCGCAAACGCGGCGCTGATCAGCGCGACGCATGCGTGCCGGATCCTGAACCAGTTGCATCTCGACTTCGGCCAGATCGGCCAGTTGTTCGATCAGGCTGCGGATGCTCTGCTCGCGCCCCGAGCAGATGTTGTAGACCTGCCCCGGTTGGCCTTTTTCAAGCAGCGCGAAGTAGGCCGAAATCACGTCGCCGACATCAAGGAAGTCGCGGGTCACGTCGATGTCGCCGACTTCCAGTTGTGGCGCTTGCAGGCCTTGTTTGATGCGATTGATCTGGCGGGCGGCACTGGCGATGACGAAGCTGTCCTTCTGCCCGGTGCCGATGTGATTGAACGGCCGCGCGACCAGCACCGGCCACTGTTCGCTCATGCCCCATTGCAGACTGAGGAACTCCGCCGAGAGTTTGCTCACCGCATAGGGGTTGCGCGGGCAGGGCGGTTGCAGTTCGGTGATCGGCAGAGCGCTTTCGCCGACCTGGCCGTAGACGTCGCCGGAGCTGACGTACAGGAAGGTGCCAGCAAAGCCGCGCGCCTTGAGGGCCTGCAACAGGTTGAGGGTGCCGAAGAGATTGATGTCGAGTGTGCGCGCTGGATCGCGAAAGGCCTCGGGGACGAACGTCTGCCCGGCCAGATGGATGACCGCGTCGGGCAGTTGAGGCCAGAGATCTACGAGACTGCCCGCGTCCGTAAGGTCGTAGGGCGTTGCGGCAGACAGAAGCTCCCACGACGAATCGGGTAGCGCCAATCGTGACTGAATATGTTGTCCCACGAAGCCACTGAGCCCCGTGATGAACAGACGCTTTTTCAAACCGCGACCCCTTGGTCTTGAACTTGCGCCACTTTCCCACAGGCTTTAAGGAGAAGTCTGTCAGACCGATAGAAAAAACCGGCGGGACGACGGGCGAAGTCAGTTGTTGTAGTTGTTTGGTGCCAATCTGTGCCAATTGCGCGGCAATTTCAACAGGCAAACTGTGACTGGTCAGTTCTCGTTAGCGTAGTCAGATTTTTCTCGTCGTGCGGTTCACGAATCCTCGACGGATGTGTTTAGAATGCCCTTCGTCGCGATTCCCCAAAGTTCACCGTGGGCGTTGCGCAACAGGGTGAAACCAACCACTAAAACAAGAACGAAGACGTGCCTGTAGATGAAGGTCAAGCCCCGGCGATGCCGACTTGATCCGACGTCGGGCCGTCATAGCATGAAGCGGTCGGGATGGCTGCTTCATCGTGGGATGCCATGAATTTCATTCTTTACTCGGACGTCAACGACAGCTCCATCAGCCAGAGTCTCGGGCGTCCCGAATACAGTTACTACTTCGTGCTCAAGGCTTATCGGCCGGTGCTTGAAAGCCTTGGCCGCGTGCATGTGGTGGCGTCGGTCGACGAGGTCGATCCGCTGTACCGGCAGTTAAGTGAAGCCGGTCAGGAATGCCTGTTCCTTTCGTTTTCGCCACCGCACAAAACCCCAATCGATCTGCAGTGCCCGATGGTCTGCGTGATTGCCTGGGAGTATGACTCGATCCCGTCCGAGTGCTGCGACGACGATCCTCGCCAGGACTGGAGCCAGACCCTGGCACGTCATGGCCGGGTGATTACCTTGTCCACCCACACCGCGCAGGCGATCCGCCGGACACTGGGTGAAGACTTCCCCGTGCTGGTGCTGCCCACGCCGTTGTGGGAACGCTTTGCGCACGTGCGGCGAGACTATCCAAGTGTCCCGGTAAACCAGGGCACCACGCTGCAGATCAAGGGCTGCATCATCGACAGTCGCGCGCTGGGGCTGTCCGCCGATGGCTTGATTGCGCCGATATTCAGTGAGCAGGAGCTGGAAACTCGCGGCCTGGCGGAACCCGAGGCCGAACCGGAGCCGGAACCCGAAGCACCTGTGCCGCTGACCCTGCGCCGACGTGTATTCATTTCCAAACACTACTTGCGCGAAAGCTACCGGGCGCTGACGGCGCCTGCCGAACACCCGCCGCTGTTTTTACTCAAGCACAACCTGCTCCTGTGGTATCGCGAAGCCGTGTGCGATCTGGTGCCGGACGCCATCCGCCAGCAACTGACGAAATTGCGCACGCCGCCCCCACCGCCGCCGTCCTTGCCGGTGCCCACCACTGTGAGCGAGGCGATGAAACCTGACGCGCATCCGCCAGCGGCGTTGCCCGATACCAACGAGCAGGTGCAGATAGATGTCAGTGGTGTGGTCTACGTCAGCGTGTTCAATCCCGCGGACGGTCGCAAGAACTGGCATCACCTGATTACCGCGTTCTGCTGGGCGATGCGTGACAACGAAGACGCCACGCTGGTGCTGAAAATCACCCAGAACGACTTGTCGAGCTACTACGTTCACTTGATCACCTTGCTCTCGCAACTCTCGCCGTTTGCCTGTCGGGTGGTGGTCATGCACGGCTATCTGGACGACGAGGAGTTCGCCAGGCTTTACGGTGCCGCGAGTTTCTACGTCAACGCCTCTCGCTGCGAAGGTTTGTGCCTGCCGTTGATGGAATTCATGGCCTGCGCCAAACCGGTGATTGCCCCGAACCACACGGCGATGCACGACTATATCGATGAGCAGGTCGGATTCGTCGTCAAGTCCAGTCATGAGCCAACGATCTGGCCGGAGGATGTGCGCATCCTCTATCGCACCCTGCGCCATCGCCCGGACTGGGGCTCGTTGAAAGCCGCCTATGAGGACAGTTACGCCATGGCCAAAAACCATCCGGAGGCGTATCAGGCGATGGCCGCGGCAGCCAATGAACGCATGCGCGATTACTGCGGCTTCGCCCCGGTTCAGCAGCGCGTGATGCAGTTTTTCGAGCTCAAGGCGCAGGGCGAAACCACGCCGCTGACGGTCGAGTCGAGGACTGCCTCATGTTGATCATCATTCATTCGGAAACCAACAAGAGCAACATCCAGCAGAACCTTGGACGGCCCGAGTACAGCTATTACTTTGTGCTCAAGGAATTCCGCCCGGTGCTGGAGCGCATCGGTCAGGTCATCGAAGTCAGCAACCCCGACGAACTGGTGGACCGGCTGTATTTCGACTGTCTGAGCCGGGGTGAGGAGTGCGTCTACCTGTCGTTTTCGCCGCCGCACCGCACGCCGATTCATTACGCCTGCCCAACCATCCCGGTGTTTGCCTGGGAGTTCAGCACCATCCCCACCGAGAGCTGGCAGGGCGAACCGCGCCACGACTGGCGTGTGGTGCTTGAGGCGTGTGGCCGGGCGATTACCCATTCGACCTTCACGGTCAACACCGTGCGCGATGTGATGGGCGAAGACTATCCGGTGTGCGCGATCCCTGCGCCGGTGTGGGATCGCTTCGCCGCACGCGGTGAGCATCTGGAGCGACGCCCTGTGGTCGAGCCGGTCACGCTGAACCTGCGTGGGCTGCTGATCGACAGTCGCACTGTCGACTTGCGGCCTTACGGGCCACCCGGACGCTGCGAAGGCACGCCAATATCCTTTGCCGCGCCGGCGCAGGATTGTCCGTTGCAGCTCGACGGCGTGGTCTACACCTCGGTGTTCAATCCTTACGACGGGCGCAAGAACTGGCAGGACATGATCAGCGCGTTCTGCACGACATTCCGCGACACCCCCGATGTGACGTTGGTACTGAAACTCACGCACCACGATATCGCCAATGCGCTCACCGACATGCTCCACCACTTGTACAAAAACCAGTCCTACCAATGCCGGATCGTCCTGATTCACGGCTATCTGGCGGACGGTGATTACGAGCGGCTGGTGCAAGCCACCAGCTACGTGGTCAACAGTTCATATGGTGAAGGCCAGTGCCTGCCGCTGATGGAATTCATGTCATGCGGCAAACCGGCCATTGCGCCGTTGAACACGGCGATGGCCGACTATGTGAACAGCGACAACGCGTTCATCGTCGACTTCACCGAAGAACTGACGGCCTGGCCGCATGATCCACGCGCCGCCTACCGCACGATGCGTTACATGACCAATTGGGATTCGCTGTGTGCGGCCTATCGCGCCAGTTATGACGTGGCGAAAACCGATCAGCCGCGTTACGCCGCGATGTCGGCCGAAGCCGTGCGCAGCCTGCAACGGTTTTGTAGCCAGGCCACCGCCGAACAGCGTTTGCGGGCGTTTTTTGCCCAGCACTCAGCCACCGCCGAGGCCGTATCCGTGGAAGCATCGGGCACATGATCCGTCGTTTGCTCGCCTGCTTTCGCCCGGCGCCTGTACCGGCCTCCTTACCGGAGCCGACGCCTGCGCCGCGCGATACGGTGTCGCCGCGCGACGTCGGTTTGCGTGACGCCGTCCTCGACGGTTGGTTCCTGGGTGACAGCGGTGAGCTGCTCAAAGGCTTTGCAATCACGGCTGACGATACGTTGCTCGATGTCGGTTGCGGCGAAGGTGTAGCGACACTGTTTGCGGTTCGCCAAGGCGCCTCGGTAATCTTCACCGACAGTGAGCTGGACAAGGTGCGCGACCTCGCCCGTCAGGTCGAAGCGCAAAGCCGCCAGTCGAATCTCGGACTGGTCAGCAACAGTTTGCCGTTGCCGCTGGCCGATGGTTGCGCCAGCAAAGTGGTGTGCATGGAAGTGCTGGAGCATATCGACCAGCCTGAGCCGTTCATGGCCGAACTGGTGCGCATGGGCCGTCCCGGCGCGCAATACCTGCTCAGCGTGCCGGCGCCGATTGGCGAACACCTGCAAAAAGGCATTGCTCCGGCCAGTTACTACCAGTCACCCAATCATGTGCAGATTTATACCCCGGAGCGCTTCGCCGCGTTGGTCGAGGACGCAGGTCTGGTGATCGAGCATCGTCAGGCCAACGGCTTTTTCTGGGTGATGGGCATGATCTTTTTCTGGGCCGGCGAACGTGCGGCCGGTCGGGACCCCGCCGGTGCGGTACGCGATCGAATCCAGGAGCCGTTCATGCCGTTGATGGAGAGCTGGGCCAGAACCTGGCAGGACTTGCTCGATCAACCCGAAGGGCTCGCCATCAAGCAAACGCTCGACCGTTTCATGCCCAAAAGCCAGGTGATCATCGCCCGCAAACCGCTGGACGCGGGAGAGACGCCATGAGCGACGAACGGATCATGAATATCAATTTTGGAGCCACCTCATGCTGAGCTTTTTGAAGAAACTCACAGCGACGACCCCCGCACCGATTGATGCGCCAGTCGCTGCGGTCACGCCAGTCGCCGAGAAGGTCGATCCGTTCATGCTCGGTCTGCACGATGCCCAGCTCAGCGGCTGGTTCAACGAAGAGACGGGCGAGCTCTATAAGGGTTTCCCGGTGTCGGCGGATGACATCGTGATCGATGTCGGCTGTGGTGACGGCGGCAACATGCAGTTTTGCGGCCGGCGTGGGGCCCGGCTCATTGTCGCAGACATTGACGGCGACAAGATCGAACAGGCCCGCCAGCGTTTGAGCGAGACTCCGGCGCGCAGTGTCGAGTGCCATGTCACCGACGGCAATCCACTGCCGATTGCCGATGCCACCGCCACCCGCGTGGTCTCCACCGAAGTCCTCGAACATGTCGACGATCCGGCGCAGTTCCTCGCCGAACTGGTGCGCGTCGGCCAGTCGGGAGCGCTGTATCTGTTGAGCGTGCCGCATCCGAGCTCCGAAGACCTGCAAAAAGACATTGCTGCGCCGGCGTATTACGAGAAACCCAATCACATCCGCGTCATCAGCGAAGAACAGTTCAAGACCATGGTCAGTGACGCCGGCCTTGAAGTGATCAGCCACAGCCAGTACGGCTTTTACTGGTCGATGTGGATGCTGCTGTTCTGGGAGGCGAAGGTCGACCTGAGCAACCCCGATCATCCGTTGCTCAACCACTGGGCCAATACCTGGCAAGCCTTGCTCTCGTCACCCCGTGGTGCACAGATCAAAGATGCGCTGGAAACGGTGGTTGCAAAAAGTCAGGTGATCATCGCCCGCAAGCCATAAAGCCTTTAACTGATTGACCCTGCGCTATCGCGAGCAGGCTCACTCCTACAGGTTTTGTGTAACCTTGCAGCCTTGTGGTTTTCAGGGATTGGAAGGTATGCGGTTTCTTCTGGGTCTGTTGGCTTTGATCATGCTGTCTGCTTGCGAGCAGCAGACCGCACCGCCACTGGATCAGCAACTCTACGTTTGGCAACGCCAATGGACGCCAGCCCATGAGGCGGCGTTGCGCGACAGCCGAAGTGAGTTCTCAACCCTGCGTGTGTTGGCATTGCAGGCCTCTCCCCATGAAGGATGGAGTCGGGCGCGCATTGATGCGTCACTGCTGAAAAGTGATGGCCGGCCGTTGATTGCGGTGATCCGTCTCGACGGCCAACTCAAGGCACTGGATCAGCAACAGGTCACGGCGCAGATTCTTCAGGTCATTGCAGATTGGCAGGCGCAGGGGCTGACCCTGAGCGGCGTGGAGATCGACCACGACGCCGGCAATGCGCGGCTGCCGGCCTACGCACAATTCCTCACTCATCTGCACTACGCGTTGCCGACGACGTTGTCGCTGAGCATCACTGCGCTGCCAGCGTGGCTCGACAGTTCGCAGCTGCCTGCGCTGCTGGGCGCGGTCGACAGCAGCGTGCTGCAAGTGCATGCGGTCAGCGACCCTAGGCGAGGTCTGTTCGATGCCGAGCAGGCACGGCGCTGGGCCGAGGCCTGGGGGAACGTCAGCGACAAACCGTTCTATCTGGCGCTACCCGCTTATGGCGTGGCGCTGTTGCCGGATGTCGGCGGCGCACCTGTTGTGGAAAGCGAAGTACAGCTTGAACGTGGCGGTGAGCGCCGCGAATTGATGGCCGATCCGCAGCAACTGAGCCTGCTCGGAAAAGCGCTGCGTGACGATCCGCCAAAACATCTGGCCGGGCTGATCTGGTTTCGCCTGCCGCTGGCCAACGACCGTCGCGCCTGGAGTTTGACCACGCTGCGTGCCGTTGCGCGGGGCGAGGCGTTGCACAGCCAACTCGGTGTGACGTTCAGCGAGCAGAACGGACTCTACGACATCAAGCTCAACAACAACGGCAACCTCGACAGCGCCTGGCCCGCGGAGATCACCTTGAAGGCCCGTGATTGCGAAGGCGCTGACGCGCTCGCCGGTTACTCGTTGCAACAAAGCCCGGATCTGCTTACCTTCACCCGCCTTCGCGACGGCCGATTGCCGGCGAACGGGCAGCGCGCCATTGGTTGGGCGCGTTGCGCACATATTGATCAAGGAGGTTCGCATGTTGACCCGTAACTGGCCCCGCCATCTGCTCTGCCTGAGCCTCAGCCTGCCGCTGGGTTCGGCGCTGGCCTGTGGGCCGGACTTCCCCAACCGTCTACTCGACGATCGTGGGCAGACCTTGGCCGACTTGCCTGCGGGCAACTTTAAATTCGAGATCAGTCGTCTCGGCAAGACCATCGCCGGGCTGAAGAACGTCACCGCTGCCACGCACGATCCCGACGATATGTACGGCGAGGAAAACGCATCGGCCAAGGTGCGCGAGCAAGCCGAACAGGCCGGTTTAAGCAGCGAGCAGGCAGCACTGGTCATGCAACTGCGTGGCCTGACCGATGCGCGTCAGGTTGAAGAGCAGGGCGCCAGTCTGCCGGCTGAGATCCGTCTGTACGTGGCGGGCGCAGTAGCGTTTGCCACGGGCGAACATCAACTGGCGGTCGAGTATTTCAATAAGTTGCTGGCGCTGCCGGCCGACCAGCGTCCGTTGCGCAGCACTTGGGCCGCCTATTCCCTGGGGCGCACCTGGTTTGCCGTGAGCCGCGAGACCGACGCCATCGAGGCGCTGGAGCAATCGCGCGATGCCTTCCGCCAGACTCGCCAAATGAGCATCGATGGCTTCAGTGATCCACTGGAACTGGGCGTTGCGAGTCTCGGTGAAGAGGCGCGGGTGTTGCGCACCGTCGGCGACTGGGGTGGCGCCATCGAACTCTATGAGGCGCAAAACCTGCACGGTTCGGCCGTGGGTTATACGTCGTTGAAGCAACTGATGAACGCACTGGCCGAGATGCCCGAGGTTGATCTGGCGAAACTGCTGCAACACAAAACGGTGCAGCAACTGGTCACCGCGTCGTTGGTCAGCCGTCTCGGCTGGTCGTATGGCGAAGAGCCGCCGAATGAGAAAAAACTCACCAGACTGCTGCAGAACAGCACGCGCGGCAGTCTCGAAAACGCCGATCGACTGGCGGCGATGAATTATCAACAAGGTGATTACGCCAGCGCCAAGGCTTTTCTCGAAAACGCCGGCGATGGCGGACTGGCCTGGTGGTTGCGGGCGAAACTGGCGGTGCGCGATGGTGATAAAACTGCCGCCGCCGCAGCGTACGCCAAAGCTGCGCAGGCCTTCCCGCAGAGCGAAGACTGGGGATATCAGCTCACCACGGATTCGGCATTTGAAACGGTAAAACCGAAATGCCGGGTCGAGGGCGAAAGCGCGATTCTGGCGTTGCAACGGGGTGAATACCTGCAAGCCTTTGTGCAGTTGTATCGCAGCAACAGCATCTATTGGTTCGATGCGGCGACAGTCGCTGAGCGGGTGCTGACGGTCGAAGAGCTCAAGCAGTATGTCGATGACAACGTCCCTGCTCCGGCAGAGCAGGAGGGGCAAGAGCGTAACGAACAACTGCAAATGGCCGAGAACCTGCGCTATCTACTCGCCCGACGTTTGCTGCGCGAAGGGCATTACGCTCAGGCGGTCGACTATTTCGATAGCAGCACTATGAAAGACCAGGCGAAGTACTACGGCGAACAGCGTCTGGCGGCAGACAACGCATGGTGGCCAACGAAACGCGCCACGGCGCTGTTCAATGCCGCTGTGGCAGCGCGTGAAACCGGCTTCCAGATTCTCGGTTATGAGATGGCGCCGGACTATGTCTCGTTTGGTGGCTTCTACTACATCGGCAATAAGGAGTTGCAAGTCTGGCCGCTGGTCAGCGAAGACGAAGTGCAACGCCAGACGGCCAGCGAAGCGCTGACGAAGCAGCGTTTCCACTACCGTTCCGTCGCAACCGAGTTGGCTAATCGTGCTGCCGACAACCTGCCGCACACCAGTCAGGCGTTTGCCGCCGTGCTGTGCAAGGCCGCCGGTTTCAATAGCAGCGTGGAAGAGCAAAAAGCGCTGTATCAGCGCTACGTCAAGGAAGGTCCGTACGTGCCTTGGGCGGAGAATTTCGGCCGTCAGTGCGAGAAACCGGACTTCGCAAACGCTGACAAGCGCTACGTCACTCAAGTCACTGATGCTGTTCGCACAAGCCTGCGGCCGTACAAGTGGCCGGTGATCGGCGCTGTTGTGCTGCTCAGCGCCGCCGCGTTGCTGGTGTTCAGCCGCCGACGCAAGGTGCGCAAAAGCTAAGCCTGCTGGATGAACGTCAGGCGCAGCGCAAAGCCGATCAACAGGCTGCCGAACAGCCATTGTTGAACACGTTGGGCCGTTGGACTGTGTTGCAGCCAACGACCCAGGGCGGCGCCGGTCAAGGCGTAGGCGCTGTCGAACAGCAAGCCGACGCCGACCAGCAGCATGCCGAGCATGGCGAACTGGTTCAGCACGGGCGCACCATCGGCGACGATGAATTGCGGTAACAGCACCGAGCAGAACAGCAGCGCCTTGGGATTGAGCAGATTAGTCAGCAAGCCGCGCCGCACTGCTTCACGCCATTGCCCATGAGTCTGGGCGACCTCCCCGGTATTGAGGTTCGGCAGTAGCGTGCTGCGCAGGCATTGAATGCCGATCCACAGCAGATACGCCGCCCCGGCCAGCCTCACTACTTCGAACGTCCACGGCGCAGCCTTGAACAATGCCGCCAGCCCCAGCGCCGCCAACGCCACATGACAACCCCGAGCAATCCCAAGACCGATGGCGGTGGCCAGCGCCGCGCCGCGACCCTGACGGGCGCCGGTTTGCAGCAACAGGATCATGTCCGGCCCAGGCAACAGAAAAACCACCGCCAATGCCAGGAAAAACAGCCAGAGACTCGCCATGCCACACCCCTTTCGTTGTCGATTTGGTGAGGTAAGTCTAGGGCCGAAGGGCGGGGCAGGTGCGTGCGTAGTCCGCTTCAAAATCCATCGTGATTGGCATAACCTGCTTCTTTTTTCTGCTTATACAATCGGGATCTGCCAACCATGAAACTCGACGCCTTTGATCGCAAGATTCTCGCCGCGCTGCAACGGGACGGACGCCTGAGCAATGTCGAGCTGGCGGATGAGATCGGCCTGTCGGCTTCGCCGTGCTTGCGGCGCGTACGGATGCTGGAGGAGGCCGGGGTGATTCGCGGTTATCAAGCCAATCTGGATCGCGATGAAGTGGGGCTGGGGCTGACGGTGTTTGTCGGGGTCAAGGTCGAGCGGCACAACGATGAACAGGCTGAAGCTTTTTACAAAGCGGTCACTGCGTTGCCGGAAGTGATTTCAGCGTTTCTGGTGTCGGGGGAGTCGGATTTCTTGCTGCAAGTGGTGGTGCCGGACTTGCGTGCGTACGACCGCTTTCTCAGCGGTTGTCTGCTGAAACTGCCGGGGGTGAGTGATATCCGCAGCAACTTTGCGATTCATACGGTGAAGACCCCGGGAGCGTTGCCTTTGGGGCATCTTCCGGGTTGATCGTCTTAGATAGCGCAATTTGTGCACGAATATTTCACGACTTTCGTTATATCGTAACGATATGAGCAGTGAGCCGATGGCTTTGGGGTGATATGCAAGTCGATCTGGAGGTTGAAGGTACGCAAGTGGCCGGACTGCCGCGCTTTCAGCAGGCGGCCACACAGGGCCGACGGTTACGCCGTTTGGCGATCGGCCTCGGCAGTTTGGCCGGGGCGGGGTGGGTGCTGGCGTTTTTTGTCGGGCTGTTTGCGCCTCAGTCGTTGTGGCTGCCGCTGCTGGTCAACCAGAGCGCGGCGTTGCTGGTGGTGGTTGCCGGGCTGCAATCAGCTGGGTGGCTCGCGCAGTGGCGTGCACGGGTGATGAATCCACTGGCATCCACGCCATTGGCCGTCGATGAGCAGCCGGCGCCGGATGGCTGGTATGAACGCCTGCTCGATCGTCTGAGCCAGCGTAGCGTGCATCTGTTGCGCCTGATTGGTGCTGCGACGTTGTGGCTGGGTGGTTGGGCGTTGTTGGTGGTGCTCAGCATCGAGCAGGTGTGGGACCTGACATTGCCGCCCGCAATTGTTGGCGTGTCTGCCACAGTCGGTGCGGCGTTGGCGTTGTTATTGGCGTTCGGTTTATTGGTGCTAGAGCGGCAACTGGCTCAGGAAAACCCGGCGCAATGGCCTGAAGCGAGTTCGCTAGCCCAACTGACGCGTGTCGCGATCATCAGTCTGGTGCTCGGCGCTTTGTGTCTGTTGTTCGCCAGCGAAACCGCCGTTTGGCCGGTACGCCTCTCGGTGCTGATCGGAATCTTGCCGGGATTGGTGGCAATCGAGCTGCTATTGCGCGCCGTTCTATCGCTGTTCAGCCCTCAACGCGAACAGCTTGAACCGACGCTGCTGGCGCGCAGTTTCGTCGCCGACATGCTGCGCTGGCCGCCACAACCACTGCTGGCGCTACAGCACGAATTGCACAATCGCTTCGGCATCGATCTACGCCAGATATGGGCGTTCAGCTACATGCGTCGAGCGTTTCTGCCGGTGTTGGCGTTGGTTGTAGCGGTCGGCTGGTTGCTGACCGGTCTCCATGAAATCCCATTGCAAGGTCGAGGCATCTACGAGCGTTTCGGCAAGCCGGTGCAAGTGTTCGGCCCTGGTTTGCACGCAGGATTGCCGTGGCCACTGGGCCGGGTGTTGAGCGTGGAAAACGGCGTGGTGCATGAGCTGGCGACCAGCGTTGGCGAAAATCCGGCGCCGGTTCAACCCGTACCTGCTGAAGGCCCGGCGCCGACGACGGCCAACCGCTTGTGGGACGCCAGCCATGTGAATGATAAATCTCAAGTGATCGCCAGCAGCCGTGGCGAGCAGCAGAGCTTTCAAATCGTCAATATGGATGTGCGTTTCGTCTATCGCATCGGCCTCACCGATCAAGCAGCGCTGGCGGCTACTTACAACAGCGCCGATGTGCCGATGCTTATCCGCAGCACCGCCAGCCGGATTCTGGTCCACGATTTTGCCTCGCGCACCCTCGACGGTTTGCTCGGTGCGGACAGGGTAGGGCTCGCTGAAGAAATCGGCCTCGCGGTGCAAAGCGATCTGCAACAACTCGACAGCGGCGTGGAAATTCTCGCCACGGTCGTCGAGGCCATTCACCCACCCGCCGGTGCCGCCAATGCCTATCACGGCGTGCAAGCGGCGCAAATCGGTGCCCAGGCGTTGATCTCCCGTGAACGCGGCGCCGCAGCTGAAGCGAGTAATCAGGCGCAAATGCAAGCAAGCCTTGCTCGCGATCAGGCCAGCGCCAACGCGCGTGAAATCAGCGCCGCCGCGCAGGCAGCAGATCTGAAGTTCAGTGCCGAACAAAAAGCCTACGCCAGCGCGGGTCAGGCGTTCGTTCTTGAGCAATACCTCAGTCAGCTCAGCCAAGGCCTGAGCAAAGCCAAATTGCTGGTACTCGACCATCGACTGGGCGGCAGCAGCAATCCGCCGACTATCGATCTGCGTACGTTCACGCTGCCGGCTGATCCGACGCCCGCACGTTCTATCGCTCAACCAGGAGCCGCCCATTGAGCCAGTCGCACACTCACGATCATCATGACCACGGTGGCCACGATCACGGCCACGGCGGACATCACCATCATCATGGGCATCATCACCACGGTGCGTCGGAGGAGGCGGGGCCTTTTCCATGGCGACGCATGGGTTGGGCGGCGTTGCTGGTGGCGTTCGCCATCGCCGCGGCGAGCCTGGTGCAAGTGCGCTCCGGTGAAGCCACAGTCATTACCCGTTTCGGTAATCCGTCGCGGGTATTGCTCGATCCGGGTTTGAGCTGGCGCTGGCCCGCGCCATTCGAAGCGGCGATCCCGGTGGATCTGCGCCTGCGTACAACCTCCAGTGGTTTGCAGGATGTCGGCACTCGGGATGGTTTACGCATCATCGTCCAGGCTTATGTTGCGTGGCAGGTGCAGGGTGATCCGGACAATGTGCAGCGCTTCATGCGCGCCGTGCAGAACCAACCGGACGAGGCCGCACGGCAAATTCGGACGTTTGTTGGCTCCGCTCTGGAAACCACGGCCAGCAGCTTTGATCTGGCGAATCTGGTGAACACCGATGCCAATCAAGTGCACATCGCCGAATTCGAGGCGCAGTTGCGTCGGCAAATAGATCAGCAACTTCTCTCGACTTACGGCGTGCGCGTGGTGCAAGTCGGTATCGAACGGCTGACCTTGCCGTCGGTGACGCTCACCGCCACGGTCGATCGGATGCGCGCCGAGCGTGAAACAATTGCCACCGAACGCACGGCTATCGGCAAGCGTGAAGCTGCGCAAATCCGTTCCGCGGCCGAGCGTGATGCGCGGATTGTTCAGGCGGATGCCACGGTGAAAGCCGCTGATATCGAAGCGCAATCTCGCGTTGAAGCCGCGCAGATCTACGGCCGCGCTTACGCCAGTTCGCCGCAGTTGTATAACTTGCTGCGTTCGCTGGACACCCTCGGCACCATCGTCACGCCAGACACCAAGCTGATACTGCGCACCGATGCCGCGCCTTTCCGTGTTCTGGTCGACGGCCCGCCGAATCTCGGCAGCAAATCCGGATCGCAGCCATGAGTGAAGAAGTTCCACGTGGAACATATTCGCTGAACAGTCCGTGGATTCAGGCCGGGCGTTTGGCGTTTTTTGCCCTGTACGGCGTGACCGTGCTGGCCGCGGTGGCTTGGGCATTCTCGAATGTCCGGCAGATTGATCCGCAGAATCGCGCCGTGGTTTTGCACTTTGGTGCGCTCGATCGCATCCAGAATGCCGGTTTGCTGTTGGCGTGGCCGCAGCCATTCGAGCAGGTGGTTTTGCTGCCAGCGGCAGATCGAGTGATCGAGCGTCGAGTGGAAAACCTGCTGCGCAACGATGAGGCGTTGAAGGCTGATCGGGTTGCCACGTTCGCCACGCCGCTCAGCGATGCATTGGCCGGATCTGGTTATTTATTGACCGGTGACGCCGGCGTCGTGCAATTGGATGTGCGAGTGTTTTACAAAGTGACCGATCCCTATGACTTCGTGCTGCAGGGCGATCATGTGCTGCCAGCGTTTGATCGGCTGGTCACTCGCAGCGCCGTGGCACTAACCGCTGCGCGGGATCTGGACACCATTCTGGTTGCTCGACCGGAGTTGATCGGTGCCGATAATCAGGCCGCCGAACGTCGCGAACGCTTGCGCGGTGATCTGGTGCAAGGCATCAACCAACGCTTGGCTGATCTGAAAGCAAGCGGGCAGGGCATCGGCGTCGAGGTGGCGCGGGTTGATGTGCAATCGAGTCTGCCCGGTCCCGCCGTCAGCGCGTTCAACGCGGTGCTGACCGCCAGCCAGCAAGCCGACAAAGCCGTGGCCAACGCCCGCACCGAGGCTGAGAAACTTACTCAGACCGCCAACGAACAAGCCGATCGCACGCTGCAAGTCGCTCACGCTCAGGCGGGTGAGCGCTTGGCCAAAGCGTCTGCCGACACTGCCACGGTGTTGAGTCTGGCCAAGACCCAACTTCAGGGAGCCGACCCGCAAATGCTCCTGCGCCTGTACCGCGAGCGCATGCCGAAAATCCTTGGTCAGGCAGGATCAGTGACCACGGTCGATCCGAAAGACGATTCCCGCCTGATCATTCAGGGAGCCAGTAAATGACTGCGACCACCGCTGCACCGAGCCTGCTGTCCTCGGCTGAACAACGCCGCGCCGCGCGCCAACTGACGTTGGCCATGCTCGCGCTCGGTCTGCTCGGCCTCGGTCTGATTTGGCGTTGGCTGGTGCCGGAACAAACCGGTGTCAGTCAGTTGCTGCTGGGTGTTGCTTCTTTATTAGTCGCCGTTCCGGTGATGCGTTCAGCGTGGTACAGCCTGCGGTATCCGAGCCTGCACGGCATTACCGACCAACTGATTGCCCTGGCGATGCTTGGGGCATGGGCGACGGGCGATCTGCTGACCGCCGCGTTACTGCCGATCATCATGATCTTCGGCCATGTGCTGGAGGAGCGTAGCGTCATTGGCTCGCAGGAAGCGATTCACGCACTCGGTCAATTGACCCGCAGTCATGCCCGCAAGATTCAAGCTGACGGCTCGATCATTGAAGTCGACAACGGCACGCTCAAGTCCGGTGACACCGTCGAGGTCCGTGCGGGTGATCGGGTGCCGGCGGACGGGCGCGTTTTGTCCGGCCAGGCCAGCCTCGACACCGCGTCGATTACCGGTGAATCCGTACCGGTGGAAGCGAGCGTCGGCATGACGGTGTTTGGCGGCGCGATCAACCTCGACGGTTTGCTGCGCATCGAAGTGACCCGCACCGGCGACGAGTCGACGTTGGGCAAAGTTATCGCGCTGATGCAAAACGCCGAGCGTTCGAAGCCGCCGATCACCCGATTGCTGGAACGCTATGCCGGCAGTTACATGGTGCTGGTGTTGCTGTTGGCGGCAGTCACCTGGTTCATCACAAATGATGCGCAAGCGATGCTCGCGGTGTTGGTCGCCGCGTGTCCGTGCGCGTTGGTGTTGTCGGCACCGGCAACGGCGATTGCCGGCGTGGCGGTGGCGGCGCGGCACGGGATTCTGATCCGCAGCTCGGCCTTCCTTGAAGAGCTGGCCGATCTCACCTCGCTGGTCGTCGACAAGACCGGCACCCTGACTTACGGCACCTTGCGCTTGCAGTCGATCAACAGCTCGCACGCGGATCAGTCGACGCTCATGGCGCTCGCCGCCAGTCTGGGCGCGGCGAGCAGTCATCCGGTCAGTCGTGCGCTGGCGGGGTTGGTCAATCAGGACGACTGTTTGCCACTCACCGATATCCACGAACGGCAGGGCCTCGGTGTAGTCGCCATGACCGGGCAGGGCGAAGCAGCGCTGGGTCGTCCGGAGTTGTTCGCACAACTGGGCATCACTACTACGACTGTCCCTGAACACGATGGACCGATTGCCGGCCTGGCCTTGAACGGTGAGTTTCTCGCCTGGCTGCTGTTGGCTGACAGCGTCAAACCGGAAGCCCGATTTGCCCTCAGTGAATTGCGTGAGTTAGGCCTTGGGCGGCAACTGTTGCTGACCGGCGATCGACAAAGTGTGGCCGACACACTGGCCCGTGAAGTCGGCTTGAAAGAAGTCGAAGCTCAGGCATTGCCCGAGGACAAACTCAATCGTGTGCTAAAAGAAATCAACAACGGTTTCCGGCCGATGGTGGTGGGCGACGGCATCAACGACTCGCTGGCGCTCAAGGCTGGCGTGGTCGGTGTGGCGATGGGCGCGGGCGGGGCAGACATTGCCTTGGCTTCGGCCGATATCGTGTTGATCGGCAGCGATCTGCGTCGGCTCGGTACCTGCGTGCGGCTGAGCCGTCAGTGCCGGCGAACCTTGCAGGTCAACGTGATCATCGGCCTGGGCTGGACGCTGGCCATCGTCGTGTTCGCCGCTTTCGGCTGGCTCGGCGCTGCCGGGGCAATGATTGCTGCGTTATTGCACAACCTCAGCACATTGCTGGTGTTGGGCAATGCCGGGCGTTTGCTACGCTTTCAAGAGCCGCTGCTCCAGCTCAAGGAAGAAATTTGAAATTATTTTTCGCCCCGATGTAACGCCATCAGGGCAGCGTTCTCTAGTGCTATGTCGGGACTGAACAACCTTTCAACCGACACCCCTGATGCTTACCGAGGATAAGAAAAATGACTATCAAGACCGCTGCTGCTGGTGCCGCTCTCGCTTTGGCCGCCGCTACCCTGTTTGCCGGTGTAACCACCAATGTGGTCGCCGCCGATGCCAACGTGCACTGTTACGGCGTGACTTCCTGCAAAGGCCAGAACGACTGCAAAACCAAAGACCACGCTTGCAAAGGCATGGGCGCTTGCAAAGGCCAAGGCTTCAAAGCAATGACTCAGGCGGCTTGCGAAAAAGCAGGTGGCAAGGTCGGCGAATAACTGACCGGTAAGTGCCGCCGCAGTGGTTCACGCCACTGCGGCCACTTTTATCAGGAGCCCACACATGTCTGCTTCTCTTCCTTTCCTCGGCTACGGCCTGGGATTGCGCAGCGCTTACTACCAGCAGATCCTTGAACAGTCGCCCGCCGTGGACTGGTTTGAAGTGGTCTCGGAAAATTTCCTGGTGCAGGGCGGCAAGGCTCTGTACTACCTGGACGCCATCGCCGAGCGCTATCCGCTGGTGATGCATGGTGTCTCCCTGTCCATCGGCGGGCCGCATGCCCTCGACCCGGACTATCTCAATCAACTCAAGCAATTGGCAGCGCGGGTCAAACCGGCGTGGATCTCCGACCATCTGTGCTGGAGCCGCGGCAACGCTCGTCAGTTGCATGATCTGCTGCCGCTGCCGTACACCGAAGAGAGCCTCGAATACATCGCTGGCCGAGTGGCCCAGGTTCAAGATGTGCTGCAGCGTCCATTGGTGCTGGAGAACGTCTCCAGTTATGTTCGCGCCGCCTCGGATGATTTCACCGAGTGGGAATTTCTCGCCGCACTGAGCCGGGTGAGCGGCTGCGAGTTGCTGCTGGACGTTAACAATGTCTACGTCAGTTCGCGTAATCACGGCTTCGATCCGTGGACCTTTATTGAAAGCCTGCCCAAGGACAAAGTGCGCCAGTTGCACTTGGCAGGGCACAGCGATTACGGCGACTACGTGATCGACACCCACGACCATCCGGTGAGTGATCCGGTCTGGGCGCTGTATCAGCGCACACTGGAACACTTCGGCCCGGTGGCGACATTACTGGAACGCGACGATCATTTTCCGCCCTTTGAAGAGTTGCTCGATGAACTGCAAAAGGCTCGCGAGCTGGGTAGCAATGTCTTGGCCGGGAGGCAGCAATGCGCCTGAGAGAATGGCAGCTGGCCTTCGAATCGTTTCTGCTGGATGACGCCGCGACGGCCAACCTGGCATTGGGAAAGAGCCTGATCGGCGGCCCGACGCTGGATATCGACACCGGTCTGGCGATTTATCACAACGCCTACAAGGCGCGTTTGCTGGAAGTGTTGCGCACGGATTACCCGACGATCTGGCACTGGATGGGCGACGAAGAATTCGACCTGCTGGCTACCGCGTACATCCGCCAATACCCGTCGGCGCACTACAGCCTGCGATGGCTGGGCAAGGGGTTCGCCGGCTTTATCCGTGAGCATCTGGTGCCGGAGCAGAGCGCACCACTGGCCGAATTGGCTGCGCTGGAATGGGCGTTCACGCTGGCCTTTGATGCGCCAGCAGGTTCGCCGTTAACCCTCGAAACGATGGCGTCGCTGGCTCCGGACGAATGGCCCGGGTTGCAGTTCAAACCCACACCGTCGTTGCAAAGGCTGGAGTGCCAGTTCAATAGTCTCTCGCTGTGGCGCGCGGTGAAGGAAGCGTGCGATTTCCCTGAAAGCATTGCGCTTGCGGCCCCTCAGGTCTGCCTGATCTGGCGTAATGATTTGATCTGTAATTACCGCAGTCTGGAAGCTCCCGAAGCCTCGGCCCTGAACGGGGTGCTCAACAGAGGCTGGAGTTTCTCCGAACTGTGCGCGGCGTTGGCAGTCATCTATGGTGAGGGCGCTGCACTTCAAGCGGTCACCTGGCTGAAACAGTGGGTGCAGGATGGCTTGTTGGAGCGTCTGGAACGTTAGATTCGGCCAATCAAATCGATAGCCTGCTATTTTTCAAGGATGGTCTACCCTCAGATCAGACGTCTGAAACAAGGGGGATTTTCCATGCTCGCGCAACTTCCACCGGCCTTACAGAATCTGCAGCTACCGCTTCGCCTGCGACTCTGGGACGGCCATGAATTCAATCTGGGCCCTACGCCCAGCGTCACCATCGTGGTCAAGGACCCACAGATGGTTACCCAGTTCACCCATCCAAGTCTGGACACGCTGGGGGCGGCGTTCGTCGAAGGCAAGCTAGACCTGGAGGGCTCGATCAGCGAGGTCATCCGGCTCTGCGATGAATTGAGCAATGCCTTGCTCGGTACAGATGACGACAGTCATCCCGTGCGTTCGGCGCACGACAAGGAAACCGACGCCAAAGCCATTTCCTACCATTACGACCTGTCCAACGCGTTCTACCAGCTGTGGCTGGACAGCGACATGGCGTATTCCTGCGCGTATTTCGAAACCGGCAGCGAAACGCTGGAGCAGGCGCAACAAGCCAAATTCCGTCATCTGTGCCGCAAGCTGCGTTTGCAGCCGGGCGATTATCTGCTGGATGTCGGCTGTGGCTGGGGCGGGTTGGCGCGTTACGCCGCGAGGGAATTCGGCGCCAAAGTGTTCGGCATTACCCTGAGCAAGGAGCAGTTGGAACTGGCCCGCGAACGTGTCAAAGACGAAGGTCTGGAAAGCCAGATCGAACTGCAACTGCTGGACTACCGTGATCTGCCCCAGGACGGTCGCTTCGACAAAGTGGTCAGCGTCGGCATGTTCGAACACGTCGGCCACGCCAACCTGGCCGAGTACTGCAAAACTCTGTTCGGCGCGGTGAAGGAGGGCGGCTTGGTGATGAACCACGGCATCACCGCCAAGCACACTGACGGCCGCCCGGTAGGGCGCGGAGCCGGCGAGTTCATCGAGAAATACGTATTCCCCAATGGCGAGTTGCCGCATCTGTCGATGATCTCGGCCGAGATTAGTGAAGCCGGGCTGGAAATTGTCGACGTCGAAAGTCTGCGTCTGCACTACGCACGTACGCTGGATCACTGGAGCGAGCGGTTGGAGGACAACCTTGAAGCGGCAGCTAAGTTGGTGCCGGATCAGGCCCTGCGCATCTGGCGGCTGTACCTGGCCGGCTGTGCTTACGCGTTCGCGCGCGGCTGGATCAATCTGCATCAGATCCTCGCGGTGAAAGCGCACGCCGATGGCAGCCATGAACTGCCATGGACTCGCGACGACATCTACCACCCTTGATTCCCGTCTCCCTTTCCCTGCGCAGAGGGTTTGGGAATCTCAGAGAATCGGTGAAATAAGCCGGGCGATCCGCATGCCGACCTGTTGCAGGCGGTGGACTTCCCGGCTTTCTTCTTTGGCGATCTCGTAAGACTGCTCAAAATCCTCGATCAGCATCTGTTCCACGTTGGCGGCGAAGTCACTGTCGACGGTCAGCAGCATCACTTCGAAATTCAAGCGGAACGAACGGTTATCCAGATTGGCGCTGCCAATAGCGCTGATCTCGCTGTCGATCAACACCACTTTCTGATGCAGGAAACCGGGTTCGTAACGGAACACCCGCACGCCGGCGCGCACCGCTTCGAAGGCGTAAAGGCTCGACGCAGCGTAGACGATGCGGTGATCGGGACGCGAAGGTAGCAGTAAACGCACGTCGACACCGCGCAACACCGCCAGACGCAATGCCGCGAACACGGCCTCATCGGGAATGAAGTAAGGGCTGGTGATCCACACCCGTTCCGTCGCCGCGTGGATAGCTTCGACGAAAAACAGCGAACAGGTTTCGTAGGCATCTGCCGGGCCACTGGCAAGCAACTGGCAGAGCACGCCGTCCTCCGGGTAGGCGTCCGGCAGGATCAGCGGCGGTAGCGTGCGCGCAACCCAGAACCAGTCTTCGGCGAAGGATTCCTGCATGCACGCTACCACCGGACCACGCACCTTTACATGGGTGTCACGCCACGGTGCCAGCGGCGGTTTTTCTCCCATGTACTCATCACCGACGTTGTGCCCGCCGACAAATCCGACCACGCCGTCGACCACAACAATTTTTCGATGATTCCGGAAGTTGACCTGAAAGCGATTGAGCCAGCCGCTGCGGTTGGCGAACGCTTTGACCTCGACGCCGCCATCGCGCAATGCCTGGACATAGTTGTGGGGCAGAGCGTGACTGCCGATGCGGTCGTAGAGCAGATGAATCGACACGCCTTCACTGGCTTTCTTCAGCAGCAGATCACGCAGGCGTTGACCGAGCCGATCATCGTGGATGATGAAGAACTGGATCAGCACGGCTTCCTTCGCCTGATCGATGGCTTGAAAAATCGCCTCGAACGTCGCTTGGCCATTCACCAGCAACTGCACTTCGTTATTCGCCAGACACGGCATGCGCCCCAGTTTCGGCATGGCGCGCAATGACGCGTAGGCGCTTGAGGCACGGGCCGTCAGGGCTTCTTCTACCCACGGACGCCAATTCAGTTCGGAGATGGCCTGGCGCATCTGTTCGTTAGCCTGACGCCGGGCCTTGATGTAGCCATCGAAGGTGCTGCGGCCGAACACCAGATACGGAATAAGCGTGAGGTAGGGAATGAAGATCAGCGACAATGCCCAGGCGATCGAGCCTTGAGCCGTGCGCACGGTAAGCACCGCGTGAACGGCGGCGATCAAGCCGAGGGTGTGTATCAGGGCGATCAGATAACCGAAAATGTGTGGTCCAAAATAATCCATGGGGCAGCCTTGCTCCGCAAGATTTCAATGCTTAACAGACCATGTTCCGCCGCGAATGTCGCTATTTAATTGGTGCATGAACCGAAGCAATCGGCCGACGTCTAACGGCCACTACTGATCAGGAGTTTATCGATGAACGTTCGTCTGCTGGGTTTGGCGCTGGGTCTGGGTTTGGCATTGCCGGTGGTTGCTCAGGCGCAGATGCTGCAGCCGGGGCTGTGGGAAATGACGTCGAGCAACGTCAAAGTCGATGATCAGCCGATGGACGTGCAATCGATCCTCGGCCAGCTACAAGGCCAGATGACCCCGCAACAGCGGGCGGCGCTGGAGAAAAACGGCATCAATATCGGTGGCAAGGGCATTCGCGCGTGCCTGACGCCTGAGCAAGTGGCGACCAATGATATTCCGCTGGCCGACCCGCAATCGGGCTGCAAACAGCAGATCACCGAGCGCAACGGCAACCAGTGGAAATTCCGTTTCAGCTGCCCGAAAGCGCAGGGCACGGGTGTTGCGACATTCCTCAGTGATCGGGAATTCAACACGGTCGCCAACGGCACGTTCAACGCCATCGGTATCAACCAGAAGGGCAGTCTTGAGACACGTGCAGTGTGGCTGGGCCAAGACTGCGGCGCGGTCAAACCCCGCGCCTAAAAGCATCGCCAGCAGGCTGGCTCCCACAGTGGAATACGTTCTACATGTGGGAGCCAGCCTGCTGGCGATGGCGTCATCAACATCAGCGCATAAACCGCAACGGCAAACCGCGACAACCTTCATTCACCTGACCGTCCTGCCAGGCTATCTGCCCTGACACCAGCGTCGTACTGACCCGATGCCGAAAGCTTCTCCCGGCAAATGGCGTCCATCCGCACTGCGACAGAATCGGTTGTCGAGACACCTCGAAAGTCTGCGGCTCAACCAACACCAGATCCGCCCAATACCCCTCACGCAAATAGCCTCGATCCGGAATCGCAAACAGATCCGCCACGCGATGGCTGGTCTTCGCCACCAGGGTGCTGATCGATAGAACGCCGTCCGCGACCAGTTCCAGCAACGCCGGCAATGCATGCTGCACCAGCGGTAAACCTGAAGGTGCCTCGGCGTAAGGTCTTTGTTTTTCAGCCCAGGTATGTGGCGCATGATCGCTGCCGATGACGTCCAGTCGATTGGAGTTCAACGCTGCGCGCAAAGCATCACGATCGGCCTGAGTCTTGATCGCCGGATTGCACTTGATCAGGTTGCCGAGCGTTGAATAGTCGCGATCATCAAACAGCAGATGATGCAGGCAGACTTCAGCCGTGATGCGTTTTTGTGCCAGTGGTTTGTCTTCGAACAGCTCCAGTTCTCGGGCGGTGGTGAGGTGTAAAACGTGCAGTCGTGTGCCGTAACGCTTGGCCAGGTCCACGGCCAACGAAGATGAGCGATAGCAAGTCTCGGCATTACGAATCAGCGCATGAGCGGCGGGCGGCAGATGATCACCGAACAGATCACCCAGGTTGGCCGCGTTCGCGTTGATGCTTGGCGTGTGTTCGCAGTGAGCCAGCAAGATCGTCGGCACGTCAGCAAACAACCGCTCAAGAATCTTCGGATCATCCACCAGCATGTTGCCGGTGGAGGCGCCCATGAACACTTTGACGCCGGCCACTTCGCTGGGATTGAGCGCGGCGACGGTGTCGAGATTGTCCTGGCTGACACCGAAGTGAAAACCGTAATTGGCCACTGAGCTGATCGCCGCCCGGCGCTTCTTGTCAGCCAGCGCTTCGAGGTTGAGGGTGGCGGGGTTGGTGTTGGGCATGTCCATGAAACTGGTAATGCCTCCCGCGACTGCCGCGCGAGATTCGGTGTGGATGCTACCCTTGGCCGGCGCACCGGGTTCGCGGAAATGCACCTGGTCATCGATCATCCCCGGCAACAACCACTGACCGCCCGCGTCGATTTCGACAGTCGCGTTTTCACCTTCGATGCTGCGCGCAATCTTGACGATACGACCGTTGCTGGTCAGCAGATCCCCATCGAACTCACGTCCTTCGTTGATCATTCTGGCGTTGCGAATCAGCACGCTGCTCATGGTCTAAAACTCGTTCTGCAAGGCTTTGTAGCCGCGCACCAAATCGACGTTGGTACGCGCCACGTCTTCGGAAAACTCCGAGGCGCTGACACTCACCGGCGGGAATTGCGAGAGGTCAGTGTTCGGGCCGATTCGGGTGGTGGAGGGCACGTAGAACGCGTCTGGCAAATCGCGCCCGTCGACCACCGAGTTGTGCCGCACCACGCAGCCGTCGCCGACCACACAATTGAACAGCACGCTGTTGAAGCCGATGAACACACGGTCGCCGACCACGCACGGGCCATGCACGATCGAACGATGGGCGATGGAGGTGAACTCGCCGATGGTCACCGCCGCGCCGGATTTGGAGTGGATCACCACTCCGTCCTGGATGTTCGAATTGGCGCCGATGGTGATCGGCTCCATCTCGCCGGAGGCATCCACTTCGTCGGCGCGAATGACGGCGTAGGGGCCGACAAACACATTTTCGCCAATCACTACTTTGCCGCAGATGATCGCGGTTTTATCGACGTAGGCCGACTCGGCGATTTGCGGCAGATCGCCTGAAGGATTCTTGCGGATCATGGTTGGCTCAGCGCGTTGTAAAGGGTGTTGAGGTTGTATTCGAACAGCCCGGTAAACGTGCTGGCCGGGCCGCTGGCGGCGAGCGCATCCGAGTAGAGCGTGCCGCCGATGTGCGCGCCGCTTTCATCAGCAATCTGCTTGAGCAGTCGTGCGTCCTTGATGTTTTCCATGAACACCGCTTTGACCTTCGCTTGGCGGATCTGGGTAATCAGCGCCGCGACTTCAGCGGCCGAGGGTTCGCGCTCGGTGGACAATCCTTGTGGCGCCATGAAGTCGATGCGGTACGCCTGACCGAGGTAACCGAAGGCATCGTGGCTGGTGACGATTTTTCGATTGCCCGGTGGCAGCGAACCGAGTTTGGCCTTGGCTTCTGCGAGGAGGGCGTAGATCTGTTTCAGATAGGTTTGGCTGTTGCGTTCGTAGTCGGCCTTGTTTGCAGGGTCGGCGGCGACCAGCGCTTTGGTGATGTTGGCGACGTACAACTCGGCGTTGGCCAGATTGTGCCAGGCGTGCGGATCGGGAACGGTTTCACCGTCCTCATCCAGCGAACGCGGGATCACCCCGTGACTGGCGCTGACCACAGTGGCTTTGGTTTCGGTGCTGGTCACCAGGCGATCGAGCCACGGCTCGAAGCCCAAGCCATTCTTGATGATCAGCTTGGCTTTGAGCAGGGCTTTGGCATCGTC
This sequence comes from Pseudomonas sp. NPDC098747, assembly GCF_044760045.1. Lineage (NCBI taxonomy): Bacteria > Pseudomonadati > Pseudomonadota > Gammaproteobacteria > Pseudomonadales > Pseudomonadaceae > Pseudomonas > Pseudomonas sp. NPDC098747. The sequence goes on from NZ_JBIWAL010000013.1 coordinate 42,731, forward strand.
CGGGGTCGGCTCATAGGTGTGTGCATCTGCGTCCGGGCCCACCATATTGGTGATCTGGATATGCTCGCCACCGACCTGATGAACCATGTCGGCGAGGATGCTGAAGCTGGTCACCACCGGCAACTTCTCCGCCGCCGACAATGACATCGACAGCATCAGGCTGAACAGCACTAATAGAACGCGCATCGGGAAACACCTCATTGGGATGTAAGCAAGGGTGGGCGGCGCAATAGACCGTGAACCGGTCCGAACACCACGGAGAGCAGATACCCGGCCCCGGCGACCAACACGATGGCTGGCCCGCTGGGTAGCGAGAAGTAGAACGACAGCAGCAAACCGAGCCACACCGAGAGGCAGCCGAGGAGGGCGGCGACTGCAATCAGGATCGGCAGACGACGACTCCAGAATCGCGAGCTGGCTGCGGGCAGCATCATCAGTCCGACGACCATCAGCGCGCCGATCGCCTGGAAGCCGATGACCAGATTCAGCACGACCAATGTCAGGAACACGCCATGGGCGAGTGGGCCAAGTCGGCTGACGGTTCTCAGGAACAATGGGTCGAGGGTGTCGAGCAGCAACGCTTTATAAATGAGTGCCATGGCGATCAGGCTGAAGGTCGATACCCACAGCATGCCGTTGAGGGTCGGTCCGTCGACCGCCAATGCCGACCCGAAGAGCAGGTGTAAAAGGTCGAGGCGTTTGCCGGCGATGCCAAGAATCAGCACACCGCTGGCCAGCGATATTGGATAGATGGCGGCGAGGCTGGCGTCCTCTCGCAGACCTGTTTTGCGAGTGATCCATGCGGCGAGTCCGGCCATGCTCAGACCTGCGCCGAGGCCCCCGATGGTGAGTGCAGGCAGACTCAGGCCGGCGAACCAGAAGCCCAACGCGGCACCGGGCAGGATGCCGTGTGCAACGGCGTCACCGATCAGGCTCATGCGTCGCAAAATCAAAAACACCCCGAGAGGAGCGGTGCTGCAGGCCAACACCAGACCTCCGAGCAGGGCGCGGCGCATGAAGACGAACTCGTTGAACGGTTGCCAGAGGTGCGCGACGGTGGTGAGCATCAGGCCACCTGCGTATGAGGTGTTTGCAGAATGAGTTCCTCGCTCGCGCCGAATACGCAGGCTCTGTTTTTGATCAGCAGCGTTTTCGGAATGTGTTGGCGAACGGCGGCGAGGTCGTGGCACACCACGATCAGTGTTCGACCTTCGGCGTGCCAGGCGTGGATGTGTTGCCACAGCAACTGTTGGCCCAGTTCATCGAGCGCAGCATGTGGTTCGTCGAGTAGCAAAACGGGTGCGTCGGTCAGACTCAATCGAGCGAGCAAAGCGCGTTGTAATTCACCGCCGGACAAGGCCATCAAGGGGCGTTGATTGAGTCCATTCAGGTGCCAGTTTTCCAGTGCAGCGACGAGGCGCTGTGCGCGCAGTTGCGTGGACAATCTGCGGCCCCAGAAACCGGCGGCCACCAACTCTTCGAGGCTGATCGGGAACTGGCGATCCAGGTGCTGTTGTTGCGGGAGGAAGGAGATTCCGCTTTGCCGTGGAACACTCAACGAAACCTTTCCTGCCAAAGGTCTTTGCAGGCCTGCGATGACTTTCAGCAGGCTGCTTTTACCACAGCCATTGGCACCGATGATTGCCGTCAGACTGCCGCTTTCGAATTCAAGGCTCAGGGGCGAGGTCAGCGGTTGGCCGGGTGCGCCCCAGCTCAGGGCTTGGCAACGGATCATGCCTGCTCCCGGTCCCAATGACTTTCGGCGACGGCATCGTGGGCATGCAGGCTTTCGGCGTGGGTTACTCGCAGGTGGAATGCACTGACTCCAGGTGAGCGACGTAGCGCAAGATTCAGGCGGCGTGCGGCGTCCTCACAGAACATCAGGTTCTGGCCATTGGCGAGGGCGAAGGCTTGTTCGTCCGCTCGTTTGACTGCGGTTTGTACCGCGGTGCCGAGGGCGGCTTCGGCATCATTGATGATCGCGCTCAGTGGCAGCTCATCGATGAATTCGTCGAGATGAACGTGTAGTTGCGCGGTGCTGCGTTGGCTGTGTGGTGTTGCGACGATGCCTTGGGGCGAGCCAAGCCAAGCCAAAACATCGGTGTGCTGCAGGGGTTTGTTGGCGAAGTCGTCGATGAATTGTTGCTGAATGAGCTGTCTCGCCAACGCTGCCGAACACGGGCAAGTTGAGGAGTACGGCACTTCGATTTCGAGTTCCACGTGGAACATTCTGTTTTTTAGGCTGGCCGAAATGGTTGCTGGATAGGATTTCCATCCGGCCAAAGGGCTGACCAACGCAGGTCGTCTGAGCATCAAATCGGTGTGGATTTTCACGTAGGCGTTGCTGGAAAGACCTTCGTGGCTTTCGAGAAAATGCTCAAGAATCTGGCGCAGTACCGCTGGGCTAATGTTGCGTTGTTCGAGGGCCTCCAGTGCCAGATACAAGCGCGACATGTGGATTCCGCGCGCCTCACCATCATCAAGACTCACACCTGCGTCAGCTCTTGCACTCAGGCGTTGGCCTTCCAAAAAAACAGGCAACGCAATGCCATGCATGCCCACCCATTCGAGTGGCAAGGCTTGGCGAGTGGCCTGCGCGGCGATATCCGGAAGTGTCAGCGAATTCATGTTCGGGGCCGTCGTGTTGATTGAATTAGATGTTACATTATAACAATACGAATCACGATGCCTTTTTCATGAACAGGTTTTCATATGCACAGACGCCATTTGCTCAATCTGATCCTGGCCAGTGCGGCCTTGGCTTTGCCTTTCAATGCCTCCGCCACGCAGATCCGCAACGCGAGGCTTTGGCGCTCGGATGACAAGCTGCGACTGGTGTTCGATTTAAGTGGGCCGGTTCGCTATACAACCTTCTCGCTCAGTGCCCCGGATCGGCTGATTATTGATTTGAGCGAGGTCGGTGTGAGTGGCGATTTCAGTCAGTTGGCGCTAAATAACACTGTTATTCGATCAATCCGATCCGGCCGTTTTGGCCAAAGTGATGCGCGGATAGTGCTCGATCTGAGTAGTCCTGTGCTGTTGAACAGCTTCCTTTTGGCCCCTCAGGATGGGCAGGGATACCGCTTGGTATTGGATCTGGACGGCCCAAATCAGCCGCAAGTTTCTCCAATGGTTCCACGTGAAACACTCTCAAAACCGACCCATCCCAAGCGAGATATCATCGTGGTGGTTGATCCGGGACACGGTGGGAAGGATCCCGGTGCGGTCGGCGCGAAAGGAGAGCGGGAAAAAGATGTGGTGCTTTCCATCGCCCAACTCCTCGGAAAACGCCTAAAAAAAGAAAAAGGATTCGATGTGAAGTTGGTCCGTAACGACGACTTTTTTGTCCCGTTGCGCAAGCGTGTTGAGATCGCCCGTCAGCATAAGGCCGATATGTTTATCTCCGTGCATGCCGATGCAGCGCCGCGACTGACGGCTTCTGGGGCGTCGGTTTACTGTCTGTCTGAGGGCGGAGCGACTTCGGCAACAGCACGGTTTATGGCGCAACGCGAAAACGGCGCAGATCTGCTAGGCGCTACCAGTCTTTTGAATCTCAAAGACAAAGATCCGATGCTTGCCGGGGTGATTCTCGACATGTCGATGAACGCCACCATTGCCGCGAGTTTGCAGCTCGGCAGTTCGATTCTTGGCAGCCTGGCCGGTATCACCACCCTGCATCAGAAACGCGTGGAGCAGGCAGGATTCGCCGTGCTGAAGTCACCCGATGTGCCATCGATCCTGGTGGAAACGGGCTTCATTTCCAATGCTCGCGACAGTCAAAGGCTGGTCACGGCAAGGCACCAGCAAGCCGTTGCTGACGGTTTATTCGACGGTTTACAGCGCTACTTTCAAAAGAATCCGCCGATCGACAGCTACATCGCATGGCAGCAGGAGCAGCAAAATGCGCGGGTCTAGCAGCCGGTCATTCGGCTGCAAGTGAATTTCGTGCTGCTGCCGCCTGAGCTGGAGAAGCGATTGATGGTGGTCCATCCCACCCGGCGGGTGTAGCCGACCCAGGCTTCACCGTCGGAAGCGATGCCAGTGAAGAACGTCATTTGCCCAAACCGACTGTTGGTCTGCGCCCAATACCGCTTGCCGTTCTTCTCAAAACCGCGCAGATAAAGCGTATTGCCGATCGTGTTGACGCTGTAGGCATTGCCATCGGCATCCACGCAGGCCAGAAGAGTGGCGCTGCGCGTGCAGGAGGCCAGCGCGGGGATTTGTCCCCAAGCGGTGGCTGCAGTTAACAGCAAGACGCTCAAAACCGAGCATTTCAGCGCATTTTTCATCACATTTTCCGAGCCTGAACTTAAAGGCAGCTTCCGACTGTTTGTTGATAAGGGCAAGGGCAGGGCTGGCCAATCTCTATTGTTATACTATAACATCAATTTGAACTGAGCCTGAGTCGGCCGATTTCAAACGTTTACCTTCTGCGAAGCTCCGTATGAAGCCCAGAACGTCACGCGCTACGCAAAAGCGCTGATCGGCTGCTATCTGAAGAGGATTACCCAATGTCAGCCGCACTCCCCGTGACCGTTCTTTCCGGATTTCTTGGCGCTGGAAAAAGTACACTTTTGAATTACGTACTACGTAATCGCAAGGGTTTGCGTGTGGCGGTCATCGTCAATGATATGAGCGAGATCAACATCGATGGCAGCGAAGTTCAGCGTGATGTCAGCCTAAACCGCGCCGAAGAAAAACTCGTGGAAATGAGCAACGGCTGTATCTGCTGTACGTTACGCGAGGACTTGCTCGAAGAAGTCAGCAAGCTAGCGCGAGAAGGGCGGTTCGATTATTTGCTGATCGAATCCACTGGTATCTCCGAGCCATTGCCCGTCGCAGAGACCTTCACCTTCCGCGATGAGCAAGGCCAAAGCCTCGCCGACATCGCCCGCCTGGACACCATGGTCACTGTAGTCGACGGCGTAAATTTCCTGCTCGACTACCAAGCCGCCGAAAGCCTTGCTTCTCGTGGTGAAACCCTCGGCGAAGAAGACGAGCGCTCCATCACCGATTTGCTGATCGAGCAAATCGAGTTTGCCGACGTGCTGCTGATCAGCAAAATCGACCTGATCAGCCAGCACGAGCGCGAGGAGTTGACTGCCATCCTCAAGCGGCTCAACGCGCAAGCCGAAATCATCCCGATGGTGATGGGCGAAGTACCGTTAGAGAAGATTCTCAACACCGGCCGCTTCGATTTCGAGAAAGCCGCGCAAGCACCTGGCTGGTTAAAGGAGTTGCGCGGTGAGCACGTCGCTGAAACCGAGGAGTACGGAATCGCCTCCACCGCCTACCGGGCGCGTCGGCCCTTTCATCCGCAACGCTTTTTCAGCTTCATCGATCGTCCGTGGCTGAACGGCAAGCTGCTGCGTTCCAAAGGGTTCTTCTGGCTGGCGAGCAAGCCCAACGATGCCGGCAGCTGGTCGCAGGCCGGTGGCTTGATGCGCCATGGTTTTGCCGGGCGCTGGTGGCGTTTCGTGCCAAAAAACCAATGGCCGCAGGATCAGGAAAGTACTGTCGCGATCATGGAAAACTGGACGCCGAGTGTCGGAGATTGCCGTCAGGAGCTGGTGTTTATCGGCCAGAACATCAATTTCGTACAGCTATCTGCCGAGCTCGATGCGTGTCTGTTGACCGACGATGAAATGGCACTGGGTGCAGAAGGCTGGCGATTGCTGCCGGATCCATTCGGTCCTTGGCACGAGGAGGCTGCCTGATGCTCGCGATGAAACGGCTGCAAGACCGAACGCGCTCACAGCATCAGGGCCCGGCCCCAGAAGCAATGAGCCGAATTCTGGATGACGAAATCAACCTCGCCGTCTGGCAGCGACACCTGCCGCTGCACATCGCCGAATTCGCAAGGTTATTACTGTCACTCAACGAGCCCTTGGCGGAATCGTTATGTCTGGAATTGGCGGACGAAGACGCCGAGCCTGATCTCAGCGGACTGGCCTCAAGCTTCCGCGATGTGGAAGGTTACGAAGGTTTTATCGCCGATCTGAAATGGCTGGTCAGTGCCTTCGCTTGCCTGCTCGGTGCGCGGCGTATTGGTTTGCGCCTGCGGGTGCTGGATAAAGCCATGTGCCCGCGGTTCCACGTCGATCACGTGCCGGTGCGCTTGATCACTACCTACGCGGGAATTGGCAGTGAGTGGCTGGAGGAGGGCGTAATGGATCGACGCCAACTGGGCCAGGCCAACGCCGAGCCGCAGGACGCAACACCGATTCAGCAACTCAAGAGCGGCGAAGTGGCGCTGCTGAAAGGCGAAAAATGGCACGGCAATGAAGGTTTCGGCCTGATCCACCGCTCGCCGCAACCGGCTCCGGGCGAGCGCCGTTTGATCCTGACCCTCGACTGGCTCGGCTAACACCTCAGGGCTTGAGCCATGTGCCTTGGCTCTGGCCTTCGCAGTAAGGCTTTAGATAGGCAGCGTCAGTGGCGACACCGTAATAGTGGATGTCCTGGCGATAGGGCATATTGGCGACTTGCGCGTTGCTGCACACACCGAAAGCGCCGGTGGGGCATTGATCGACATACTGCACCTCAACGTTCTGCCCGGCCAGCGCAGGCTGACAGAAGCCGTCGCTGAACAGTTTTGCCGGGATGTTGCGGTTCTGTTGGCAGACTTTCACGTCCACCCGCTCGCCCTGACTGTGCACCACGCAGGCTTGGGCCAACACCTTGCTGGACACCAGCAGCAACAGCAACGACCATCCCATCCAACGCATCTTTCAATCTCCTCAGAACCTTTCCTTAGAAAATCCCCGACCATGTTGCAGAACATTCCTGTCCACGTCATCGCAGGCCCGCTCGGCGCCGGCAAGACCAGCCTGATCCGCCAGCTCATGGCGCAACGCCCTGAAGGCGAGCGCTGGGCGGTGCTGATCAACGAGTTCGGCCAGATCGGCCTAGATGCCGCGCTGCTGACCCGCGACGGCGATGGTATCGCACTGGGTGAAGTGGCCGGGGGCTGTTTGTGTTGCGTCAATGGGGCGCCGTTTCAGATTGGCCTTGGACGTTTACTGCGCAAGGCGCAACCGGATCGGCTGTTTATCGAACCGTCCGGACTGGGCCATCCCGCGCAGTTGCTCAAGCAGTTGAGTGAAGCGCCATGGCTGGGTGTGCTGGCGGTTCAGCCGTGTGTTCTGGTTCTGGATGCCCAGGCACTCAACGCCGGGAAAGCATTGCCGGCAGCGCAGCAGGAAGCGTTGACCAGTGCTGGTTTACTGGTGTTGAACAAGGCTGAAAATCTTGATGAAACTGCCAGGCAGAAGATTGCCAGTCAGCTGCCGCCAGTCAGGCTCGTCTGGACGCAGCAAGCGCAATTGCTTTTGAGCGAGTTGCCAGGGCGAGCCGCGCAAGCAGTGGCGGGTGTGGATAACCTGATCGTGCCCAAAGGATTGGCGCAGATGCCAGCCATCTGGAGCGATCCGGCGGTGCCAATTTGCCTGAGCCAGGCGCAGGAGGGTGGTTGGAGCATTGGTTGGCGTTGGCATCCGAGCCAGATGTTTGACCCGCAAAGAGTCGCAACCTGGCTAGAAAGCCTTGATTGGAGAAGGGCAAAACTGGTTATCCACAGCACGAATGGCTGGGTTTCGGCGAATGCGCTGGATAACGCTGATCTGCATTGGCAGCCCAGTGAATGGCGGCGCGATTCGCGGATCGAGCTGATTTTCAGTGAGGCGCAGGATATTGGTGCGTTGCAGAAGGCGTTAGCGGGTTGTCGAGTGGGTTAAAGATCTTTTGATTTTTTACGGCTTCCACTTCGTGTGTTCCTGCCGCCACTGACTCAGCTCGATCACTTCCGCCCGTGGCTTGTGCACCTCGACAACTGGCGGCGTGTCGTCGAACGGTGCCGGGTAGGGCGCCAATTCGATCTGCGCACTGTGCGCGCCGAACTGGGTGATGGTGCCGTTGTGGCGGCTTTCGCCAGTCACGGTGAACTCGAAGTTGTACACCCGCGCCAGCCGCCGGCGACCGCTGGCATCCTTGATGAATCCAATCTTCTTCAACGCGACGTTGCCGTCCAGCAGCTCGACGCCGACGTTGATGCAATGTTGCTTGACCCGCTCCAGCGCCCGCTCGCGCAAGCCGTGGTTGTGCCATAGCCACGCACCGGCAGCGGCGAACAGGATCAGCACGAAGATGTTTTCGAGGGTCAGCATCAACAAGGAACTCCAAAAGTTAGCGTCAGCTTAACTGCGTCGCCGGTCTGTCGTACAGGCTGCGTTTCGTCGCATACTGCGCGGCTTGAATTTCAATCGTTTTACGGAAAAACCCGAATGAAACGTACGCCTCATCTGCTCGCCATTCAGTCCCATGTGGTGTTCGGCCACGCCGGCAACAGCGCCGCAGTATTTCCGATGCAGCGGGTCGGGGTGAATGTCTGGCCGCTCAACACGGTGCAGTTTTCCAATCACACCCAGTACGGCCAGTGGACTGGCGAAGTGCTCTCACCGCAACAGATTCCCGAACTGGTCGAAGGCATCGCCGCCATTGGTGAATTGGGCAACTGCGATGCGGTGCTGTCCGGTTATCTCGGCAACGCAGCGCAGGGCCGGGCGATTCTTAGCGGCGTTGCGCGCATCAAGTCGGTCAATCCGAAGGCGCTGTATCTGTGTGATCCGGTGATGGGCCACCCTGAGAAGGGTTGCAGCGTACCGACCGAGGTCAGCGATTTCCTGCTGGAAGAGGCGGCTGCCGTCGCGGACATCATGTGTCCGAACCAGTTGGAGCTGGACAGCTTCTCCGGGCGCAAACCGCAGTCGTTGTTCGATTGCCTGGCGATGGCACGAGCGCTACTGGCGCGTGGGCCGAAAGCCGTACTGGTCAAGCATCTGGACTACCCGGGTAAACCGGCGGAGGGTTTCGAGATGCTGTTGGTGACCGCCGAGGGCAGTTGGCACCTGCGTCGTCCGCTGCTGGCGTTTCCGCGTCAGCCGGTGGGCGTGGGCGATCTGACGTCCGGCCTGTTTCTGGCGCGCGTGCTGTTGGGCGACAGTCTGGTGGCGGCGTTCGAGTTCACGGCGGCTGCGGTGCATGAGGTGTTGCTGGAAACCCAGGCGTGCGCCAGTTACGAGCTGCAGTTGGTGCGTGCGCAGGATCGCATTGCGCATCCTCGGGTGAAGTTCGAGGCCACTGCGATCAGTCTGTAACACCGCGTCGTCCCATTCGCGAGCAAGCTCGCTCCCACAGGTACAGCGTGAACCCTGTGGGAGCGAGCTTGCTCGCGAAAGCGGTCGTCAGATCGCTACAAATGTCAGGCGTCGCCCTTGATCTCCTGATAGCGCTTTTCCAGTTCCTGGCGAATCTGCCGGCGTTGCTGCGCCTGCATGTAGCGGCGCTTGTCTTCGCTGTTCTGCGGTTGCAGCGGCGGCACGGCGGCCGGTTTGCGCTGGTCATCCACCGCAACCATGGTGAAGAAGCAGCTGTTGGTGTGGCGCACCGAGCGCTCGCGGATGTTTTCGGTGACGACTTTGATGCCGACTTCCATCGAGGTGTTGCCGGTGTAGTTGACCGACGCGAGGAAGGTCACCAGTTCGCCGACATGGATCGGCTCGCGGAAAATCACCTGATCCACAGACAGGGTCACCACGTAGCGGCCGGCGTAGCGGCTCGCGCAGGCGTAAGCCACTTCGTCGAGGTATTTGAGCAGGGTGCCGCCGTGGACATTGCCAGAGAAGTTGGCCATGTCGGGGGTCATCAGTACCGTCATCGACAGCTGGGCGTTTCCGGGTTCCATAACGTTCTCACGGATCAAGGCTGGTTTGCTGGAAGCACCTCTGCGGGCGCCTGGTCACTTTTCTAAAGCACCGTTATCGGGACGCCGGACGACTGGCTGCCGTCACGCCGGGATCGATCTGTTTCCTTATATTGCGCCGCCTTCCACTGCGAAGTCGCGGTGTTAACCTGCAAAAGCCCCTCCCAAGGGCAATTCCCACACGAAAAGCGGATTTTTACCCCGGCTCGCTCAGACCTTTCTGATGCCTGACTGCGAGCGTCGTCATTCAAGGAGCCCACACCATGCATGCCATCAGTTTTATTCAGGACCTGGCAGTGATCATGTTGGTCGCGGGCGTGGTGACCGTGTTGTTCCATCGTTTCAAGCAGCCAGTGGTGCTCGGTTACATCGTCGCCGGCTTCATCATTGGCCCGCACACCCCACCGTTCAGCCTTATCCACGATGAAGAAACCATCAAGACGCTCGCCGAGTTGGGGGTGATTTTCCTGATGTTCTGCCTCGGGCTGGAATTCAGTCTGCGCAAGCTGTTCAAGGTGGGTGCCACGGCGTTCATCGCAGCGTTCCTCGAAATCGTATTGATGATCTGGATCGGCTTCGAAATCGGCCGCTGGTTCGACTGGAGCACCATGGACTCGCTGTTCCTCGGCGCGATTCTGGCGATCTCCTCAACCACCATCATCGTCAAGGCGCTCAATGACCTGAAGATGAAGAATGAGCGCTTCGCACAGTTGATCTTCGGCGTGCTGATCGTCGAAGACATTCTCGGTATCGGCATCATTGCCTTGCTGTCGAGCATCGCGGTCAGCGGCACGGTGAGCTCCGGCGAAGTGTTTTCCACAGTCGGCAAGTTGTCGCTATTCATGATCGTCGCGCTGGTGATCGGCATTCTGCTGGTGCCGCGTTTGCTGGCTTACGTCGCCAAATTCGAAAGCAACGAGATGCTGCTGATCACCGTGCTGGGCTTGTGTTTCGGATTTTGCCTGCTGGTGGTCAAACTTGAATACAGCATGGTGCTCGGCGCATTCCTGATCGGCGCGATCATGGCCGAGTCGCGGCAATTGCTGAAAATCGAGCGTCTGATCGAGCCGGTTCGCGACCTGTTCAGCGCAATCTTCTTCGTCGCCATCGGCCTGATGCTCGATCCGATGATTCTGCTGCAATACGCGTGGCCGATTGCCGTGATCACGGTAGCCGTGGTGCTCGGCAAGATACTGTCCTGCGGGCTCGGTGCGTTTATCGCCGGCAATGACGGACGCACCTCACTGCGAGTGGGGATGGGGCTGTCACAGATTGGCGAATTTTCCTTCATCATCGCCGCGTTGGGCATGACCTTGCAGGTCACCAGCAACTTCCTCTATCCGGTGGCTGTGGCCGTATCGGTAATCACCACTCTGCTGACGCCGTACCTGATTCGCGCCGCTGATCCACTGTCGATCAAACTGGCTGCCGTCATGCCGCAGCGCTTGGGGCGGGTGCTGGGGATGTACGGCGAATGGCTGCGCAGCATTCAGCCGCAGGGCGAGGGGGCGATGCTGGCGTCGATCATCCGGCGAATTCTTTTACAGGTCGGGGTCAATCTGGCGCTGGTCATCGCGATCTTCTTTTCGGGGGCGTTCTTCGCCGAGCGCATCTCGACGTATCTGCAAGACTGGATCAGCGATCCGAGCTGGCAGAAAGCGTTGATCTGGGGCGGGGCCTTGCTGGTGTCGTTGCCGTTTCTGATTGCCGCTTATCGCAAGCTCAAGGCGCTGTCGATGTTGTTGGCCGAGATGGGCGTGAAGCCAGAGATGGCCGGGAGGCACACGCAGCGAGTGCGCCGGGTGATCTCCGAGGTGATCCCGATTCTCTCGCTGCTGGTGATTTTCCTGCTGCTGGCAGCCTTGTCGGCCAGTATTCTGCCGACCAACAAGTTGCTGGTGCTGATCGCCGTGGTCGCGGCCGCCATGGCGGCGCTGCTCTGGCGCTGGTTCATCCGCGTGCACACGCGGATGCAGGTGGCCTTGCTGGAAACCCTCGACAACCACAAGGAGTCGTCGGGGCACTGACCACCCGGGGCGCTTGGCCTATCAGCTTTCCAGCCAGACGTCCCGCGCCCAATGCCAGACCGATTCCCAGGTTTCTTCGGCAATCAGCTCTTCTTCGGCTTGCCACAACACCACAGTGCCGTCTTCTTCGACGAGGTAGTAATCGTCGCCGACCTGGCAAATCGGGATCATGCTGCGATCTACACCGGCGTCCCAAGCGTTGGCTGCAACATCCGGCAGATAGGTGTGAGATTGCGGATCGGTGACGGTCACCGGTTCCAGACTGCCGTAGACCACATCGCTGACGGTCAGCAAAAACTCTCTGAAGACAAACGGGATGTCGATGAACAGTTGTTCTTCGATTTCGACCAGCAGATCTTCGTCTGGCAGCTCCAAGGGGACCGGTACCGGTTCGTTGGCTTCACGCAGTTGTTCGATGATTTCTTCCACGTCCGGGATCCTCTTGCTTGTATGGCGCGGTTTATATGGGCCGGTTTATACAGTAGCTTGCTATAGATGCAACCGCGAAATAGAAAAACCCCAGCCGAGGCTGGGGTTTTCGTTACTGCATGCCTAGCGCGGAAGGGATCAGCCGTTCTGGCGGATACCGGCCACCAGCCAAGGCTGATTTTCGCCTTGCGGACGTTCCATGTTCCAGCTTTCGCTGAACACTTCGCCTTGGTCGAAACGCGAGGTCTTCGACACACCGCTGAAAGTCAGGGTGGCGATGGTCTTCTCGGCACGGTCATCTACGCCGTCCAGTTGAACCTGGAGGTTGTCGATGTAGGTCGACTGGAAGGCGTCGCCCAGATCCGCACGTTCACGCTTGAGGAACTCGAGCATTTGCGGGGTCACGAACTCGGCGATCTTGTCCATTTCGTTAGCGTCCCAGTGCTGCTGCAGCGACTGGAAGTGGCTGCGTGCAGCTTCAAGGAAGCTCTGCTCGTTGAACCAGGCCGGTGCGTTGATCACCGGACGGGCGGCAGCAGATGCAGCCGAACCACCGAAGATCGAACCCATGCCAGCAGGCTTCTGCTCGAATACTTCACGCTGCATCGGCGCGCCAGCCGGAGCCAGTTGCTCCTGCTGCTTGCGGCGACGAGCGGCGATGAAGCGGAAGATCACGAACGCGATCACGGCCATGATCAGGATGTCGAAAATCTGCATGCCCTGGAAGCCGCCGCCCATGAACATGGAAGCGAGCAGGCCACCGGCGGCGATGCCGGCCAGAGGGCCGAGCCATTTCGAAGCACCGCCGGCCTTGGCAGCAGCGCCTGCGGCACCGGCAGCACCAGCGGTCGCCGCAGCGCCGCCAGCTGCGGAAGAAGGAGCCATTTGGCTGGTCTGGTGCGTCGGCGCAGCGCCGGCGCTTTTGCCACCACCAAAGCGCTTGGCGTTGGCGTCGAGGCTCATCGTCAGGCCGATGCACAACGCCATGGCGATGCTAAGAAAACGTTTCATAAAGGGAATTCCCGTTTGTGGAGACACGCGCGCCATGTTGCACAGCTGAAGTGTTACTGGCTAGCGAGAGAGTGTTTCGGGCTTTTGCCTGACAGGTTACGTTCAGCTCGGTCAGGCAATAAGGCCATGTACTTTCGGCTGTAGGAAAAGGAGATAGGTTCAGAAAGAAATCGAACCTTGTGGGAGCGAGCTTGCTCGCGAAAGCGGTGTGTCATTCAACTCATTGGTCGGCTGACACTCCCTCTTCGCGAGCAAGCTCGCTCCCACGTGTGTTCTGCGCTTGAACGTTAGATCGCTTCCAGCTTCGCGTAACCCAGCATCAACCACTTGCTGCCTTCGCCGAAGTTCACCTGCACCCGCGCCTGTGCGCCCGCGCCTTCGAAGTTGAGGATCACGCCGTCGCCAAAGACCGAGTGGCGCACCGTCTGACCCAGGCTGAAGCCAGTCTCGGGAATCTCGCTGCCGCTGAACAGGTTGCTGCCGCTCATCGACTGGTTACCGCCGAACGGACGGCTGACGCTGTTCGACAAACGGACTTCCTGAATCAGACCTTTCGGCACCTCCCGCACGAAACGCGAGACCTTGTTGTAGGTTTCGCTGCCGTACAGGCGTCGGGTTTCAGCGTAGGTCATCACCAGATTCTGCATCGCACGAGTGATACCGACGTAAGCCAGACGACGTTCTTCTTCAAGACGCCCCGGTTCTTCCAGGCTCATCTTGTGTGGGAACAGGCCTTCTTCCATGCCCACGAGGAACACGTAAGGGAATTCCAGGCCTTTGGCGCTGTGCAGCGTCATCAACTGAATGCTGTCTTCGTGCTCGTCGGCCTGAGTGTCGCCGGCCTCCAGCGAAGCGTGGCCGAGGAATGCCGCCAGTGGCGTCAGGTCTTCGTCTTCTTCAGTGTTCTCGAAGTTGCGCGCGGCGCTGACCAGTTCCTCAAGGTTTTCTACCCGAGCCTGGCCTTTCTCGCCTTTTTCCGCTTCGTGATAGGCGATCAGGCCGGATTGCTCGATGACGGTTTGTGTCATCAAGTGCAGCGGCATCTCCGCGCATTTGGCGGCGAGGTTCTCGATCAGCTCGATAAACGCGCCCAGAGCACCAGCAGCGCGACCAGTCAGGCCTTTATTGGCGACCAGCAGGCGCATGCCTTCCCACATCGACACATCGCTGTGACGCGCATGCTCGCGGATCGCTTCGACGGTTTTCTCGCCGATGCCGCGGGCCGGAACGTTGATCACCCGTTCCAGCGCTGCATCATTGCCGCGACCTTCGAGCAACCGCAGGTAGGCCATGGCGTTCTTGATTTCCGCCCGCTCGAAGAAGCGCTGGCCGCCATAGATGCGGTACGGGATACGTTCACGCAGTAGCGCTTCTTCCAAAACGCGCGATTGGGCGTTGGAACGGTACAGAATCGCGATATCGCTGCGAGCCAAGCCGGTTTTCAGCGCGCTTTCGATGGTTTCGACAACGTAGCGTGCTTCATCGTGTTCGTTGAACGCGGCGTACAGATTGATCGCCTCGCCGTCGCCGCCGTCCGTCCACAGCTCTTTGCCCAGACGTCCGGTGTTGTTGGCGATCAGGGCGTTGGCCGCTTTCAGGATGCCCGCGGTGGAGCGGTAGTTTTGCTCCAGGCGAATGGTCACGGCGTCCGGGAAGTCGGCGGAGTATTGATGGATGTTTTCGATCTTCGCTCCGCGCCAGCCGTAAATCGACTGGTCGTCGTCGCCGACCACCATCAAGCTGTCGCCGCCCTTGCCGAGCAGACGCAACCAGGCGTACTGCACGGCGTTGGTGTCCTGGAACTCGTCCACCAGAATGTGCCGGAAGCGCTTCTGATAATGCGCCAGCAGCCCCGGGTGGTCGCGCCACAAGTCGAGGGCGCGCAGCAGCAGTTCAGAGAAGTCGATAACGCCGGCGCGCAGGCAGGCGGCCTCGTAGGCCTCGTAAATGCCGCGCATGGTGGCCAGGTACAAGTCGCCGCTGGCCTGAATGTGTTGGGGACGCAGACCTTCGTCTTTCTGTCCATTAATGAACCATTGGGCCTGACGGGCCGGCCAGCGTTGCTCGTCCAGGCCCAGCTCGCGGATCACCCGCTTGACCAGTCGTTGCTGGTCGTCGCTGTCGAGAATCTGGAAGGTCTGGCTCAGGCCGGCCTCCTGCCAGTGCGCCCGCAGCAAGCGGTGCGCCAGGCCGTGGAAGGTGCCGACCCACATGCCGGCCGGGTTAATGCCCATCAACTGCTCGATGCGGTGACGCATCTCGGCAGCGGCCTTGTTGGTGAAAGTCACCGACAGGATGGAGTGGGGCGAGGCGTTTTCGACCTGGATTAACCAGGCGATACGGTGCACCAGCACTCGGGTTTTACCGGAGCCGGCACCGGCCAGGACCAACTGACGGCCAACGGAGGCTGCTACGGCCTGGCGTTGGGCATCGTTGAGGGAGTTCAGCAGAAGGGAGAGGTCATCGCGCATCGGGGCATTCTAGGGTGCGCCGCAGGCCCGGGCAAACCGAGCTTTGCATTAGCCGATGAAAGTGTCGTCGATGACGACCGGTCGGTCACTGGCTACAGGCTTTGGCCCGTCTCGCTTTGCGGGTTTTGTTGGCCCCATTGGGGCGAAAAGTTTCGATGAAATTAAGATCTGGAGCAGTTTGGCAACCGGATCGGCTTGTGTATGCTCCGTCAACGTTTCGGGCGCACGCCCCCCTTATAAGAACAAGAACGTTGCCCATGACCCTCAGCGCCGAACTGTCGGGCCCCTCTGTGGAACCCCGGGTTATCCGCAAGCACTACGCCGTCGAGATGGCGGTCGAGCGCACGCGTCTGCTGTATCAGGGCTCTTTATTGCCCACCCTATTCATGTTGATCAATGGTCTGGTCTGTGCCGGTTTGCTCTGGAGTCCGCAGCGCTACTTCGTGGTCAGCGTCTGGCTGGTGTGGTTGTTGCTGCTGGTGGCGTTGCGCGTGATTCAAGTGGCCGCGTTCGATTCAGCAATCCCCGATCGCCAGGCCCAGCCGATCTGGCGCCGAATGTTTCTGCTTGGCTCGACGATGACCGGCCTGACCCTGGCCGGTGCCGGCATCGCACTAGTCCCTGCCGATAACTTCATGCAGCAAGCCTGGGTATTCGGCCTGATCGGCGCCGCGACCCTGTCGGCCAGTGTCGCCTACGCAGTGAGCCTGCCGGCATTTCTGTCCTTCACCTTGCCCTGCTTGCTGCCGGCGATCGGTTATCTGTTCTGGGGCGGTGACGAGCAGGCGCGCGGCTGGGGTTGGCTCGGGCTGATTTTGCTGGGATCGCTGAGCGTGGTGGCTTGGCAGGTCAATCGTCTGATTGATCGTGGTTTGCTGCGGCGCTTCCAGAATCAGCACCTGATCGAGCATCTGCAACAGACACAGGCGCGCAGCGCGCAGCTCAATCACGAACTGGCTACGGAAATCGACCACCGGCGCGGCGCCGAGGGCAAGTTGCGCGAAGCTCAGATCGAGCTGGAACACCGCGTCGCCCTGCGCAGCCGGGAGCTGGACGCCGCCAATCAGGCCTTGAGCAAAAGCGAAGCACGCCTGGCGCTAGCGTTGAAGGCCAGTGAGTTGGGGCTGTGGGACTGGAATCTGCAAACCGACGAAGTCCACCACACGCAGATTCATGAACTGTTCGGCCTGGCCCCGGAATACGTCACGGCGATTCTGCGCGACCTCAAGCCGCGCTTGCACCCCGAAGATGTGCCACCACTCAAACAGGCGTTGATCGAACATCTGAAGGGCCGCAGCGAGGACTATCAGATCGAATACCGCGTGCGTCACGGCGATGGCCATTGGGTCTGGATCGAGGATCGTGGCCGCGCCGTAGAGCGCAGTGAAAGTGGACGCGTGATCCGCATGGTCGGCACTCGCCGCGACATCAGCGCCAGTAAAAGCCTCGAAGAGCAGCAACGCCTGGCGGCAACGGTGTTCGAAGCGGCCAGCGAAGGCATTGTGATTTTCGACCCGAACTACGCACTGATCGCGATCAATCAGGCGTTCAGCCGGGTCACCGGTTACGACATTGATGAAATGCTCGGGCGCAACGTCGTCGAGCTACCCTGCAGTCGCGATGCCCGCCGCCACTACGTCGCCATCCGCACCGCGCTGGAGCAGCACGGAAGTTGGCAGGGCGAATTGGTGGAAACCCGCAAGAACGGCGAACTTTATCCGCAATGGTTACAACTCAATGCAGTGCGCGATAGTCGGGGAAATGTGAGCCATATCGTTGGTTTCTTCGCCGATCTTTCCGCGCGGCGTGAATCCGAAGAGCGCATGCGTTATTTGACGCATTACGACGAACTCACCGGCCTGGCCAACCGCTCGCTGTTTCGCGAACGTCTGCATGAAGCCCATCAACGGTTCCGGCAGGGCGGCCGGCGCAGTCTGGCGTTGCTGCACATCAATCTGGATCGCTTCAAATTGCTCAACGACAGCCTGGGCCATGAAGTCGCTGACCAGATGTTGCAGAAGATGGCTCGCCGGTTGGTTAACGCCTTGCCGGAAGCCGACACGATCGCTCGCTTATCCGGCGACGAGTTCGCTGTACTCTTCGATGCCTACGGCAACCTGTCGAGTCTGGCGCGGGTCGCCACGCGGCTGTCGGCCAAGCTGCGTCTGCCGCTGACCGTGGACGGGCACGAATTGGTAGTCAGCGCTTCGATGGGCATCAGCATGCTGCCGGACAACGCCCGCGAGATTTCTGCGCTGGTGAGCCAGTCGAACATGGCCATGCAACATGCCAAACATCTGGGCGGCAACAATTTCCAGTTCTATACCGACAGCTTGCAGGCCAGCACCCTTGAGCGATTGCAGCTGGAAAATCAGTTGCGCAAAGCCATCGATGAAAAACAATTGCAGGTGTTCTATCAGCCCAAGCTCTGCCTGGAATCGGGTCGCCTGAATGCGGCGGAAGCGCTGGTGCGCTGGGATCATCCGAGCATGGGTCAGGTGCCGCCGGGGGATTTCATCGGGCTGGCCGAAGAAACCGGATTGATCGGGCCAATCGGCGAATTCGTGCTGCGCCAGGCTTGCTGGCAAGCGTGCGAATGGCAGCGTCAGGGGCTCGCGCCGATTCGCGTTTCGGTGAACCTGTCGGTGCACCAGTTGCGCCAAGGCAAACTGGTCAGCCTTGTCCGTCAGGTGCTCGAAGAAACCGGGCTGGCGCCGCACTACCTCGAACTCGAACTGACCGAAAGTCAGTTGCTCGACAGCGTTGAACACATCATCGCGACATTCCAGCAACTGCGCGATCTGGGGGTCAAACTGGCCATCGACGATTTCGGCACCGGCTATTCATCACTGAGTTATCTCAAGCGCATTCCGGTGGATTACGTGAAGATCGACCAGTCGTTCATTCGCGGTTTGGGCGAGGGCAGTGAAGATGCGGCGATCACCCGGGCGATCATCGCCATGGCCCATGGACTGTCGCTGAAGGTGGTGGCTGAAGGGGTCGAGCGTCAGGAGCAACTGGAGTTTTTGCGCGCCGAACGTTGCGATGAAGTGCAGGGTTATCTGATCAGTCGACCTGTTGAAGCTGCTGCTCTGGCCGGGCTTCTGCGCGCCCAGGAAAACTCGCTTTAAGGGCTACATGCACGCCATCGCGCCTGATATGGGGACATGGAGTTACGCATTGAGCAGGCAAAAAGCCAATTCATGTAGTATAACTACAAGCTTGCTACATCCCCGACCATAAGAAGAGTCCAGCCCCTTGAATCTGCTGCAACACATTGCCCAGTCACGCCACCTGTTACGCAAGTCGGAGCTCAAGGTCGCCGATCACGTGCTGCTTGACCCTGCGGCAGTGATGCACAGTTCCATGGCCGACCTGGCCCACAATGTCGGCATCAGTGAGCCGACCATCGTGCGCTTCTGCCGCGCCATCGGTTGTTCCGGCTTTCAGGATCTGAAGCTCAAGCTCGCGCAAAGCCTGGCCGCCGGAGCCAGCTTTGGCCAGTTCGCGATCCACGAAGACGACTCCGTCGCCGATTACAGCCTGAAGATTTTTGACACCACGTTGCACACGTTGATGGAGGTTCGCGAGAGGCTCGATCCGGTGGAATTGCAGCGGGCGGTGACTTTGATGTCGCAGGCGCAGCGTGTCGAATTCTATGGCTTTGGCGCGTCGGGCGCGGTGGCAGCGGATGCGCAACACAAGTTCTTCCGCCTGCTGCTGACGGCGGCGGCCTACTCCGATCCGCACATGCAGGCGATGTCGGCGGTGACATTGAAGCCTACTGACGTGGCGATCTGCATTTCCCAGTCCGGGCGCTCCAAGGATCTGCTGATCACCGCCAATCTGGTGCGAGAGAGCGGTGCTTCACTGATCACTCTGTGCCCGAGCCAGACGCCATTGGCGGAACTGTCGACGGTCAATCTGGCGATCGATGTGCACGAAGACACCGAAATCTATACGCCGCTGACTTCGCGTATTGCTCACCTGGTGGTGATCGACGTGCTGGCGATGGGCGTGGCGATGGCGCGTGGTCCGAGCCTGGTCAATCACCTCAAGAGCGTGAAGCGCAGCTTGCGTAGCTTGCGGCTGTCCCCGAAAGCCGTGAAGGCGTTGGATGACTAAAGCAAGGTCGTTCCGACCTTAATCGCGGGCAAGCCCGCTCCCACAGGGATGGTGGTGTTCACAAATTTTGTGTTCCATACCGAAACCTGTGGGAGCGGGCTTGCCCGCGATGGCGTCCTGGATAACGCTGCTGTTCTTCGAAACTTTCATCTCTTTGTAACCCCGAAGCAGCCAAACCGTCATCCCTCGCGCCTATCGTGAAACTCCCGTAATCGCCTTGGGAGACTCGAAATGGCTCAGCCCTACGAAGAACGCAACAGCGCAGCGAAAACCCGTCGTCAGCAGGAAGATCAGCGCCGCATGGAATTTCGTCGCGCAATCGAAGACCGCTACGAACTTCGTCAGCTTCAGGCCGAAATCGGCGGTTTTCCCGAGGAAGTCGAACTCAACTATTGGCAGGCAGCACCGGTAGCTTCCCGTCGAAGCGCTCAACCAGCGCGCTGATCTGCACGCGCTCGCTGCGGATAAACGCCAGGAAGGCGTGCGCCACCGGTGACAGTCGTTTGGCTTTGGCTTGCACCAGGCACCAGCTACGCAGCAGCGGCAACTCCTCGACCGGCAACTCGACCAGACCGCCGGTCGCCAACTCAAGGTTCAGGGCGTGGCGTGTCAACAGCGCCAGGCCCAGACCCGCCGCCACGCATTCACGCTGCGCTTCCGCCGAGGCCACTTCCTGAGTCTGGGTGAAGTGCACGCGCTTCTCTTTGAAATACTCTTCGCACGCTAGTCGCGTACCTGAGCCGGATTCGCGGATCAGTAGCGTGTACGGTTCAAGGTCCTGCAAACGCAGAGGCCCCATATGTGCCAGCGGATGATCCGGGCGAGCCGCGGCGACAATCGGATTGTTGAGAAACGGCAGAAACTCCAACCCCATGTCCTGCGGCACCATCGACATGATCACCAGATCATCGCGGTTGTCGGAAAGACGCCGGATCACCTGCCCACGGTTGACCACGGTCAGTTGCAGATTCACTTCCGGGTTCTGGCGCTTGAACGCCGCGAACAGATGCGGCACGAAATACTTGGCGCTTGATTCCACCGCCAGTTTCAGTTGGCCCTGCAGCGAACCCTGCATGTCCGACAGCTGCATATCGAGGTTTTCCAAGCGCCCGAAAATGTCTCGACTGGCACGCTGAAGTGCTTCGGCGGCCTCGGTCATGTAGAGTTTTTTACCGACATAATCGAATAATGGCTGCCCGATCAGCTCCTCAAGCTGACGAATCTGTAGGCTGACGGCCGGTTGTGTCAGCGACATTTCCTCGGCTGCACGGCTATAAGAGCGTAAATCACACACTTCATTGAAGACCTGCAATTGACGCAATGTCATACGCATCAAGGACTTACGCATTCTGTTAGGGCTCTGAGCTCAGGCGGATGTTTCAACTATAAATGTTTACTTATGCCTGACCCAATTTTTATTAATTTTTGTTAATCCCTTGTGGGCGCTAGTGTGAGGCTGCGACTGAACTGAAACATTTGGTCACGCGTCGACCTGGGTCTAGCAGGTCGTGGTGCCACCGGCTCAAGGGAACCTCCAAGTGATAAAAAAGATCCTGATCGCCAACCGTGGTGAGATTGCCGTACGAATCGTGCGAGCCTGCGCCGAAATGGGCATTCGCTCGGTTGCGATTTTTTCCGACGCCGACCGGCATGCGCTGCATGTGAAGCGTGCGGACGAGGCCCACAGCATCGGTGCCGAGCCACTGGCCGGTTACCTGAACCCGCGCAAGCTGGTGAACCTCGCCGTGGAAACCGGCTGCGATGCATTGCACCCGGGCTACGGCTTCCTCTCGGAAAACCCGGAACTGGCAGACATCTGCGCCGAGCGCGGGATCAAATTCATTGGCCCGTCGGCAGAAGTCATTCGGCGCATGGGCGACAAAACCGAAGCGCGGCGCAGCATGATCAAGGCTGGCGTGCCGGTCACTCCGGGCACCGAGGGTAACGTGGCGGACATCGCCGAAGCCCTGACCGAAGGTGACCGCATTGGTTACCCGGTGATGCTCAAGGCCACCTCTGGTGGTGGCGGTCGCGGTATCCGTCGCTGCAACAGTCGTGAAGAACTCGAACAGAATTTCCCCCGCGTCATTTCCGAGGCCACCAAGGCCTTCGGTTCGGCGGAAGTGTTCCTCGAAAAATGCATCGTCAATCCCAAGCACATCGAAGCGCAGATCCTCGGCGACAGTTTTGGCAACGTCGTGCATCTGTTCGAGCGTGACTGCTCGATCCAGCGTCGCAACCAGAAGCTGATTGAAATCGCCCCGAGCCCGCAACTGACCCCGGAACAGCGCGCCTACATCGGCGACCTGTCGGTGCGCGCGGCCAAGGCTGTGGGCTACGAGAACGCCGGCACCGTGGAGTTCCTGCTCGCCGAGGGCGAGGTGTACTTCATGGAGATGAACACCCGGGTGCAGGTGGAACACACCATCACCGAAGAAATCACCGGGATCGACATCGTCCGCGAGCAGATCCGCATTGCTTCCGGCCTGCCGCTGTCGGTCAAGCAGGAAGACATTCAGCACCGTGGCTTCGCGTTGCAGTTTCGCATCAACGCCGAGGACCCGAAGAACAACTTCCTGCCGAGCTTCGGCAAGATCACCCGTTACTACGCCCCCGGCGGCCCCGGCGTGCGTACCGACACAGCGATCTACACAGTTTTGAAGAGAGTGGTGTTGTTATAGTGTTTGTTTATTCTTTTTGTTATCTTTGTTGGGTTTTTAATT
>NZ_JBIWAL010000013.1:65286-93607 GCF_044760045.1 Pseudomonas sp. NPDC098747
AATCATAAAGATAACACCTAAATAAACACCCTGAATCACACTCTTTCCAACCAACACACACATCAACACCCTAAACACCATTCCGCCGTTCTACGACTCGATGTGCCTGAAACTGGTGGTCTGGGCACTGACCTGGGAAGAGGCGATGGACCGTGGCCTGCGCGCCCTCGACGACATGCGTCTGCAAGGCGTGAAGACCACCGCCGCGTACTATCAGGAAATCCTGCGCAACCCGGAATTCCGTAGTGGCCAGTTCAATACCAGCTTTGTTGAAAGCCACCCTGAATTGACCAACTACTCGATCAAGCGCAAACCCGAAGAGCTGGCCCTGGCCATCGCCGCCGCCATCGCCGCCCACGCAGGCCTGTGAGGAATAGAACAATGACTAAAAAGATTTTTGTAACCGACACCATCCTGCGCGACGCTCACCAATCGCTGCTCGCCACCCGCATGCGCACCGAAGACATGTTGCCGATCTGCGACAAGCTCGACAAAGTCGGCTACTGGTCGCTGGAATGCTGGGGCGGCGCGACCTTCGACGCCTGCGTACGTTTCCTCAAGGAAGATCCGTGGGAGCGTCTGCGCCAACTGCGCGCTGCGTTGCCTAACACGCGCCTGCAAATGCTCCTGCGTGGCCAGAACCTGTTGGGCTATCGCCATTACAGCGATGACGTGGTCAAAGCGTTCGTCGCCAAGGCAGCGGTCAATGGCATCGACGTGTTCCGCATCTTCGACGCGATGAACGACGTGCGTAACCTGCGCGTGGCCATCGAAGCGGTGAAAGCTGCCGGCAAACACGCTCAGGGCACTATCGCCTACACCACCAGCCCGGTACACACGATCGACGCTTTCGTGGCGCAAGCCAAACAAATGGAAGCCATGGGTTGCGACTCGGTAGCGATCAAGGACATGGCCGGTCTGCTGACGCCGTATGCCACCGGTGAACTGGTCCGGGCGTTGAAAACGGAGCAGTCGCTGCCGGTGTTCATTCACTCGCATGACACCGCTGGTCTGGCGACGATGTGCCAACTCAAGGCCATCGAAAACGGTGCCGATCACATCGATACCGCGATCTCCAGCTTCGCTTCGGGCACCAGCCACCCGGGCACCGAGTCGATGGTGGCTGCGCTCAAGGGTTCCGAGTTCGACACCGGTCTGAACCTGGAACTGCTGCAAGAGATCGGCCTGTACTTCTACGCCGTGCGCAAGAAGTACCACCAGTTCGAAAGTGAATTCACTGCCGTCGACACCCGCGTGCAAGTCAACCAGGTGCCGGGCGGGATGATTTCCAACCTGGCCAACCAGTTGAAAGAGCAGGGCGCGCTCAACCGTATGGCTGAAGTGCTGGCGGAAATCCCGCGCGTGCGTGAAGACCTCGGCTTCCCGCCGCTGGTGACGCCAACTTCGCAGATCGTCGGCACCCAGGCTTTCTTCAACGTCCTGGCCGGCGAACGCTACAAGACCATCACCAACGAAGTGAAGCTTTACTTGCAGGGCGGTTACGGCAAGGCGCCGGGCTTGGTGAACGAAAAACTGCGTCGTCAGGCCATCGGCAGCGAAGAAGTGATCGACGTGCGCCCGGCCGATCTGCTCAAACCGGAAATGACCAAGCTGCGTGCCGATATCGGTGCGCTGGCCAAGTCGGAAGAAGACGTGCTGACCTTCGCCATGTTCCCGGACATCGGTCGCAAGTTCCTCGAAGAGCGTGCCGCCGGCACCCTCGTGCCGGAAGTGCTGCTGCCGATTCCAGAGGCTGGCGCAGTGACGTCGGCGGGCGGCGAAGGCGTACCGACCGAGTTCGTCATTGACGTCCACGGCGAGACTTACCGCGTCGACATTACCGGTGTCGGTGTGAAGGCTGAAGGCAAGCGTCACTTCTACCTGTCCATCGACGGCATGCCGGAAGAAGTGGTTTTCGAACCGCTCAACGAATTCGTCGGCGGTGGCAGCAGCAAACGCAAGCAAGCCTCGGCACCGGGCCACGTCAGCACCACCATGCCCGGCAACATCGTCGATGTGCTGGTCAAGGAGGGCGACACCGTCAAGGCGGGCCAATCTGTGCTGATCACCGAAGCCATGAAGATGGAAACCGAAGTCCAAGCCGCCATCGCCGGCAAGGTGACGGCGATTCATGTGGCCAAGGGCGACCGGGTAAACCCGGGCGAAATCCTGATCGAGATCGAAGGCTGAGATAACAGCCGCGATCCAACGCTTTAAACCTCGGGGGGGCATGTGCTCCCCTTTTTTTTTGCCCGTTTTTTCACATCAGCGCGAATCCTTGTGGGAGCGAGCTTGCTCGCGAATGCGGTGTTTTCGTCGAAGAATAACTCGACTGACACTCCCCCTTCGCGAGCAAGCTCGCTCCCACAACGACGGGGTTCAGATCATCAGAACGCCATTCGCCACTGGCCCATCACGCCGTGAGTGCGGCTTTCGCTGCCGAACTCTCCGGTGACGCTCACACCCAGTGTGTGGTTGGCCGACAATTCGAGGTCGAGACCCGCATCGACGCCCAGGCTGTTGCGATCCAGTTCTGCACCGGTAACGATGAAGCGTTTGCTGCCCCTCACCAATTGCTGGTGGGTTTCGCTGTCGAGTTCGCCAAAGGTGTGTTTCCATCCCGCGCTCAATCGCGGCGTCAGGCTCATGCCGTTGTCCAGTGAGTGGATTTTCGCCGCGCGCAAACCGAAGGTACTGCTGAGGTTGTCGCGGGCTTGCCCAAAGACTTTCAGCGCTGCATCCCCACCTTTTTCGCTGTGGCTGTCACGTTGATAACGTTGATAGCCGAGGCTGGCGAACGGTTCGAGTGTCACGTTGTTGCGGCCCAAATTGAAACCCAGTTCGGCGAAGGCTTGCTGGGTGTTGGCGTTGTAATTGCCTTTGAGGCGATCGCGGAAACCGTTGAACGCCACCCGACGTTTGCTGCTGCCGTCATGGCTGGCGTAGGTGGCACCCAAACGTAGCGCCAGTGGTCCGTCCTGACGCACTGCGTAGGCGCCGAGGTGCCAGCTGTCGAGGTCGCCATCGTACTGGCGGGCATCGAGTTTCGTCTGGGATTTGCCGCCCAGCAGACCGATATGCCATTGCTCATCAAGGCGCCAGTCAGCGCCCACGACCAGGCCTTGAGTGGCGTGCTTCAGGGGGCTGTCGGACTCGCGATCAACCTTGCCGCCATGACCGAGTGCCTGAACCCAGACTCGCCCGGAGTCTGCACCGCCGGCAGCCTCGCGAGGTGAGTTGCCCGAGCCATAAGCTGCGCCCGTGCGATTGTCGAGTTGGCGCATGGCCAAGAGCATGCTCGCGCTTACGGGGGTGATGCTGCTTAACGTGGCTTTGGCGAGGTTGGCGTTGCTGCCGGCGGCGAGTTGTTCGAGGGCGAAAGAGGCTGTGTGCTTGTCGCTGGCCAATAACGCGGCGACGGCTGCACTTGCGGGTTTTTGAGATGGCGGGGCTGGCGTATCGGCAACTTCGTTGGAAGGCGCAGTAACGATGTCGTCGTGCATCGGTGATGAAACTGGTGCTGGTGCCGCCGATGCGATCTGACCTGAATCGGCAACTGGCGCAGGAACTGAAGCTGAAGCTGGAACTGGAACTGGAACTGAAGCTGAAGCTGAAGCTGAAGCTTCAGCTGAAGCTTCAGCTGAAGCTGGAGCCGGCGCTGAAGCAGTAATCGAATGTGGAACTGATGTTGATGCTGTCAGCGCTGCTGGTGCTGGTGCTGGTGCTGGTGCTGGTGCTGCGGATAGCGATGGCGCTTGTGGCTCGACGATGCTCTCGGCAATGGAAAGGGCATTGTCTGTAGTGGCAGCGCTCGTTAGTGGAACCTCGTTGCGGCTGTAAGTCAGGCCGACGGATTTTTTGTTGTATTGCGGTGTGGCTGTCATGAAGGCGAGGTTGTTCAAGATCGCGCCGAATTCACCTTCGACTTTCGCTGCTTCGATGATTTTGTACGGGCTGCTTAGCGGATATTCCCCGGGAATCGCGACGACTCTCAGGGTGGCTCCATCAAGCATTGCAGTGCCGTCGACCTTGATCGTTTGACCACGACTAGCAGGGGAGACCTCATAGGCCAGTTCGGCTTTCGGAGATAGGCTCAAGTTGCCTTTGACCCGTGGGCTACCATGCAGTCCATTGACCGTGAGCAGTCCTTCAACGTGCAAATTTCCTACCGTGCCCTTACCTGCGAAGCTGCCGTTCTTCTCGACATACACATCCCCTTTGATGCTTCCTTTATTGAAGAGCTTGCCGGCGGTAATCGCGCCACCTTCAATGGTGCCCACGTTGGTCAGAGCACCATCATTTTGTACCAGTACGCCTTCCTTGAAGTCTCCCTTACTACTCAGCGTCCAGTCACCCTTGACGAGAAACAGTCCGTTGAAATTACTGGTGTCTTTAAGCGTGCCTCCATCCAAGACATCCACTAGCAAGAAGTTATCTCCTGCGCCGCCATCCATCCGGCCGGAGAAGCTGGCGCCGTCTTTCAGAAGGATAAAATCGTTGGCGTCGGTACCCTGAAAAGTACTTTCGGCTGCAACGAAAGGGTGGGAAACAGTAGCTGTATCGTTGAACACAGCCTGAAGCCTTCCGAGAGCGTCTTCATAGGGACTGGCTTGCGACAGCTCCGGCGCATTCATGATTTCAGGTGATTCAGAGGCATCAGACAATTGCTGAGCGTTCGCAAGCTCCATGCATCCCAGCGCCAGCGCGATGGCCAAGGCCAGGTGTTGCGGTTTGTATCGGTGTTGAGCGGGCATCAAGTAGGGCCTTTCTTGGAAGAAGACCCAACTCTATTGATGCACCGAAGAATCCGATGTCGGCTGCTTCCCGAAGCGTTGCAGGCGACGTCGCGACATTTTGTGGAAATCTACCGTCAGACTCGGAGTCAGTGTTTTTACCCGAATCCAGCGCTTCCTTTTCCTACAATCTATCGGGACAGTCGCCGACTGTTCAGCAATCCAAAACTCATCTATCACTGCCCAATCAACTCATGAGGCGTCACTGACCACCTTAAGTACGGCGAACGTATGCCCTGCCGTAATGTCGCTCCATCCGCGCCTGAATCAGCTCCAGCCCAATCGACATCAGCCAGTAAATGATCGCTGCCGTGGTCAGCATTTCGATGTAGCGATAGCTTGAACGTCCATATGACTGCGCAAGAAACATCACTTCCCAGACGCCCATCACCGAGATCAACGACGAGTCTTTCAGCATCGAAATGAATTGATTGGTGGTGGGCGGGATGATGGTGCGCATGGCCTGAGGTAGCGTAATGCGCCAGAGAATGACCGAATCGCGCATGCCCAACGCCAGCGATGCTTCTCGCTGGCCATACGGGACGCCAAGAATACCGGCGCGGAAGATCTCGCTGAGGTACGCGCCATAGTTGAGTGACAGGGCGATGATCCCGGCGACGATGGCGCCGGGCACGATGCCCAGTTGCGGCAAACCGAGATAGATCAGCAGGATCTGGATCAGCAGCGGGGTGCCGCGAAAGAACGAGGCGTAAAAACTGGCGATGCCGAAGGCCACCGCACTTTTCGACAGTCGCGCCAACGCAGTCACGAAACCCAGCAGCGACGAGGCAACAATTGAGCACACGCACAGAAACAGCGTCAGTGCTGCGCCCTGCAGGAAACCGTTAGGAGCCAGCTTCAGGCCCACCAGGTTGGGCAGCTTGTCGAGGATGATCGAGAACTTCATGTCGAAGCTCAGAAAGAACCCCGCGAACAGGCAGAACAGCACCGCCCAGGTCAGGTACAACCGCGTACGGAAACCGAACAGCCGGCGCAGGCGTGATTCAGCCACCGGTTGCGGTGGCGTGGGAGGTACCGGGAAAGAAGTCATTGGCTGATGTCGGCACCGATCCATTTTTGCGAGAGCTTGCTCAGGGTGCCGTCCTGTTTGAGTTGGGCAAAGACCTTGCGGACTTTGGCATCCCATTGGGCATCACCCTTCTCGATGGCGACCGAGTTAGGCTCCGAGTACAGCGCTTCGCCGGCGAGCTTGAAGCGTTTGTCTTCGTTCAGGCGTGGCTGCGCAGTGACGAGGTTGGTGAGGATCGCGTCCAGGCGCACGCCAGCACCAAGGCCAAGATCCTGGAACGCGACGTTATCGGTATCGTACGGCGCGATCTGCACATCTTCGAACGGATATTGCAGCTGTGTGTCCTCAGCACCCTCAATGACCAGATTCTTGTTCAGATAGCTTTCATAACTGGAAGCACTGGTGAGGCCGACCTTCTTGCCGCTCAGATCCTTGGCGGTGTGGATTCGATCGTCCTTGGCATTAACCACGATCACCGCCGGAGAGGCGTAGTACTCAACCGGGAAATCGAATACTTCGGCGCGGGCCTTGCTCGGCGTCATCGAGCAGATGCAGATGTCGTAGCGCCCACTCCAGCGGCCGGCAGCGATGACATCCCAGGACGGCGTTTCGAGGCGCAGTTTCACCCCCAGTTTCTCCGCCACGGCTTTGGCGACATCAACGTCGAAGCCATCGAGCTGGTTCTGCTCGTTGAGGAATGAGAAGGGTGGATAGCTTTCCATCAACACGCCAACCAGCTCTTTCTTTTGCTCGATGCGATCCAGTGTTGCGCCACCAAAGGCTTGGGTAGAGGCGGCCAGAATCGTCAGGCCGAGGGCCAGTAGTGGTTGAAATTTCACAGGCGATCCCCGAGTAAAAAAGAGGTTGTTATTAACCGAATGGTGCGTATTAAATAGTTATAAGTACGACTCTGATAGTGAGTTATTTTCATAAGCATATGAGTGAAAAGCATATGGGCGCAGCGAGCACGGTTATTCTTGATGGCGGCATGGGTCGTGAGTTGCAACGAGCCGGGGCGCCATTCCGGCAGCCCGAATGGTCGGCACTGGCGCTGAGCGAAGCACCGCAAGCGGTCGAGGCAGTACACGCTGCTTATATCGCCAGTGGCGCGGACGTGATCACCAGCAACAGTTATGCCGTGGTGCCGTTTCATATCGGCGAAGCGCGTTTCGCCGCTGAAGGTCAGGCTCTGGCAGCGTTGGCCGGTGAACTGGCGCGGCGTGCGGTGCAGGCATCGGGCAAAAACGTGCGAGTGGCCGGCTCCTTGCCACCTTTGTTCGGCTCTTATCGTCCTGATCTGTTCGAGGCGTCCCGGGTGACGGAGCTGCTGAATCCATTGGTCAATGGTTTGGCACCGCACGTAGACCTGTGGCTGGCGGAAACCCAGAGTTCGATCATCGAGGCCCGGGCCATCCACGCCGGGCTTCCGCAGGACGGCAAGCCGTTCTGGTTGTCGTTTACCTTGAAGGATGAAGACACTGACGAAGTACCGCGTTTGCGTTCTGGCGAGCCGGTCGCTGAAGCGGCGGCGTTGGCGGCGGAGTTAGGCGTCGAAACGCTGCTGTTCAATTGCAGTCAGCCCGAAGTGATTGGTGCAGCGATCGATGCGGCACGCGTTACTTTCGAACGTCTGGGGGTGAAGATTCACATCGGCGCCTATGCCAATGCGTTTCCACCGCAGCCCAAAGAGGCAACGGCCAATGACGGACTGGACCCTTTGCGCGAGGACCTTGATCCGCCGGGTTATTTGCATTGGGCGCTTGATTGGCAGCAGCGCGGTGCCAGCCATTTGGGTGGTTGCTGCGGGATTGGCCCGGAGCACATTGCGGTGCTTGCGCAGAAACTGGCTTAAAGCAGATCAAAAGATCGCAGCCTGCGGCGACGCCTACATTTGTCCTGTGTAGGCGCTGCCGCAGGCCGCGATCTTTCGCTTTTTAAACGCTCAAGAACGGCACTCGACCAACCCTTTCACCTGTCCCGAGGTGGTTTGGTTTTCATCACTCAACCACTGCTCGAACCCCGCTGCAATCTGCGGCCATTCCGAATCAATAATCGAGTACCACGCGGTGTCGCGATTCTGGCCCTTGACCACCATGTGCTGGCGGAACACGCCTTCAAAGCTGAAGCCCAAGCGTTCTGCGGCATATTTTGAGCGGGCGTTACCGTTGTTGCATTTCCATTCCAGGCGACGGTAGCCCAAGTCGAAAGAGTGCTTGGCCAACAGGTAAACCGCTTCGGTGCTTTTCGGCGAGCGCTGCATGGGCGCGCCGAAAGTAACGTGGCCGATTTCGATACGGCCCTGCGCCGAGACGATCGACATCAGGCTGAGGATGCCTTGCACCTGGCCACTGGCGCTGTCGATGACGCTGAAGAAATACGGGTCGCTGCTGGCCGCGTGATTGTTCAGCCAGTCATCGAACACGCGGCGTTCGGTAAATGGGCCGTACGGTAAGTAGTCCCAGAGTTTCGGGTCGGCACCGGGGCCTTCGAGGGCGTTGAACAAGTCGTCGCCATGGCGCGCCGGGTCGAGTCGTTCCAGGCGGATGAAGCGGCCCTCGAGCAGTGTGGTCGTGGGGGCGGGCACGCCTTTCCACTCGGCAGGTGAAGTGATCATAAGCGCGTCTCCTTAAAGGGCTTGGCGAAACTGGATGAATCCCGGGCGCTCGGCAATACGCTCGTAGAGCTGGATCGCGGTGGCGTTGGATTCGTGGGTCAGCCAATGGACTTTGCAGCATCCGTCAGCCTTTGCCGTGGCGTATACGTGTTCGATCAGCAGGCGACCGACGCCGGTGCCGCGACTTTCTGGCGCCACTAGCAAGTCTTGCAGGTAGCAGGAGTTTTCGATGCTCCAGTTCGAGCGATGGTAGATGTAATGCACCATGCCCACCGCTTTGCCCTCCGCCCAGGCCAGCGCCGCGTGGGTCGGCTCGCCCGGATCGAGGAAGCGCTGCCAAGTGCTGGGCGTCACCGCGTCTGGCAATTTACCGTTGTAGAAGCTCAGGTAGGCCTGCCACAGCGGCAGCCAGGCGGCATGGTCGTCGGCGCTGACCTGACGGATCTCGATCTGACTCATGGTGATTTCCTTAGCGCATCAATTGGGCGAGGGTTTGATCATTGATCTCGTGGCTGGCGGCCAAACCTTCGCGCACGCCGGCGATGTCTTCGGCGCTGCGGTTCTGGCTAAGCTTGCGCTTGCCTTCCAGGCGGCCGATGGGAATGGCGAAACCGACGATGGCCTTGAGCATGCCATCGATGTAATCGGCGGGCGCGTCGGCGACCGACCAGGGCTGCGCGCGGCCGGCCTCCTGGCGGTCGGTGAGGGTGCTGACGATGTCGAGCAGCCGTCCGCCATCGCTGAAGGTTTCGGCGTGGCCATAGGCGTGGACCGCGATGTAGTTCCAGGTCGGCACGACTTTGCCGTGCTCGGCCTTGCTTGGATAAAAGCCTGGGCTGACGTAGGCATCCGGTCCGGCAAAAATCAGCATCGCTTCGGCGCCGTCGCGCAGGTCTTTCCACTGCGGATTGGCCTTGGCCAAGTGTCCGTAAAGCGTGCCGTATTCGCCTTGCTCGCAATGCAGCAGCACTGGCACATGACTGGCTTGCAGACCGTTTTCGCCGTGGGTCACCAGAATGGCGAGGCGGGTGGCGAGGATCAGCTCGTGGAGTTGGGACAGCTCTTCGATGGCAAAGGCGCGCGGCGTGTACATGGAGAGATTTTCCTTGGCGAATGCCTGCATCGTAGGCAGGCTATTGGTCTGATGTAAGAGCCATTGATGACCAATTTGATAGGTCCATTGCCATGACTGAGTCGTCCACGCTGTCTATGCCGTTCAACCCAGCGGGAATCGAACTTGATCGCCGTCAGGGCTTGAGCCGTCAGCTCTACCAAGCGCTACGCCTGCGTGTGCTGGACGGGCGGCTCGCCGGTGGCACGCGCCTGCCCGCCAGCCGTGATCTGGCCGCTGCGCTGGCGATTTCCCGTAACAGTGTGGTTCGCGCCTACGATCAGCTCTACGCCGAGGGCTTCATTGAAGGGCGGGTGGGCGACGGTACTTACGTGGCGCAACTGCCGGGAGAACAGCTCACGGCGAAAAAACTATCCACAAAAGTATCCACAGGGTTTTCAACAGGCTTACCCACAGCCTTATCCATAAATCCTGCAAATTCCACTGTGATTTCATCCAGTAAAGTTATCCACAGTGGCGTTTTGCAGCGGTTGGAAAACAACCATTTACCCAAGCCTCCCAGTGGTCCGCCACGGGCATTTCGGGTCGGTGTACCGGCATTCGATCTGTTTCCGTTTGACGTCTGGGCCAAGCTCAACGGGGCTTTCTGGCGCAAACCGGATCTTCAGCAGATGTGCTACGGCGACCCGGCCGGCGATGCCCGTTTGCGCAGCCTGATTGCCGCGTATTTGCGCAGTTCACGAGGGATGCAGTGCTCGGCTGAGCAAATTGTGATCACCAGTGGCGCACAGCAGGCCATTAGCCTTTGTGCACAGCTGCTGGTGGAGCCTGGCGATGGCGTGGCGATCGAAAATCCGGGTTATCGCGCGGCCGGTCATGCGTTCGCTGTGGCGGGTGGCCTTCTGCGCGGGATTGGTGTGGATGAAGAGGGTATGGATTGCTCGGCACTGTCGGCCACCAGTGACTGTCGCGTGGCCTACGTGACGCCCTCGCATCAATACCCGACAGGTGTGGTGATGAGCCTGGCGCGGCGTCTTGAACTGCTCGCCTGGGCCGAGCGCACTCAAGGCTGGATCGTCGAGGATGACTACGATGGCGAGTACCGTTACACCGGCGCGCCATTGGCTCCCTTGGCGGCACTCGATCGACAGGGCCGCGTGCTGTATGTGGGCACTTTCGGCAAGGTCGCATTCCCGGCGTTGCGCCTCGGTTATCTGGTGCTGCCACCGGCGCTGGTGCCAGCGTTCTCGCAACGCCGGGCGGTGGACGTCCGGCATTCCGAGGTCAGCACGCAAGCGGTGATGGCCGAGTTCATGGCCGCCGGGCATTTCCAGCGGCATATCCGCCGGATGCGCCGCGCCGCGCTAAACCGGCGTAATACGTTGCTCGATGGTTGGCCAATGGCAATCGCCGGCGTCGGTGACCTGCCGGCGGTGTCCGCCGGCCTGCACCTGACCGTGAAGGTGGAGAGCATCGACCGTGAGCGGCAACTGATTGAGCAAGCCGCCCGCGTGGATGTCGAAATCAACGGCTTGAGCCATCACTGGCTACCGGACTCCACTACGCCCCCGGATCAGCGTGCCGGTCTGGTCCTGGGTTTTGCCGCTGTGCCGGAAGCCGCGATCAAGGCCGCGTTGATCCGCTTGCAACAGGCTTGGCGGGCGTGAAGAACCGAACTGATCGGCGCCGGGGATGACCTGCTCGCCAGTGATGATCCAGGTCGGCGTCGCGCCCATGGCCCATTGCTCAGTGAGCGCTTTCAAAACCCTCAAGCACGTTCACCGCGTTGATGCCGATTTCTTCCACCGCGTAGCCACCTTCCATCACAAACAGCGTCGGCTTGCCGAGCGCGGCGATACGCTTGCCCATTGCCAGGTAATCCGGGCTGTCGAGCTTGAATTGCGAGATCGGATCGTCTTTGAACGTATCGACACCCAAGGACACGACGATGATGTCGGCGCCATAGCTGTCGATCTCGTTGCACGCCTGATTCAGCGCCGCGCTCCAGGTGTCCCAGCCGGAGCCGGCGGGCAATGGATAATTGAAATTGAAGCCTTCGCCGGCGCCTTCACCGAGTTCGTCTTCGTAGCCGAGGAAGAACGGAAACTCCGCTTCCGGGTGGCCATGGATCGAGGTGAACAACACGTCGCTGCGGTCGTAGAAAATCGATTGGGTGCCGTTGCCGTGGTGATAGTCGACGTCGAGGATCGCGACTTTCCGGTGGCCCTGATCGAGGAAGGCCTGAGCGGCGATGGCGGCGTTGTTTAGGTAGCAATAACCACCCATCAAATCGCCGGCAGCATGATGTCCCGGTGGGCGACACAAGGCGAAAGCACTGTGTTCGCCGCGCTGGATCGCCGCTTGCGCGGTCAGTGCAACCTGCGCTGCGCTGTACGCCGCTTGCCAGGTGCCGGCGGTGATCGGCGCGCCGCCGTCGAAGCTGTAGTAACCGAGTTGGCCGTGCAGGCTGGTCGGTTTGATGGCGCGCAGTGTGCGGGCTGGCCAGGTGTAGGGCAGCAAGTCGCCGTCGGTGTTGAATTCGGTCCAGCGCGCCCACGCGCCTTTGAAGAAATCGAGATAGTCGCGGCTGTGAATGCGAGCGATCGGTTCGAGACCGAAATCCTTCGGCGCTTCAACCGGGCCGAGGTGCTGATGCTGCACGCGTTGCAGCACATGGTCGGCGCGCGACGGCATCTCGAAGCAAGGCTTGAGCTGGCCATCGATCAATTCGCAGCGGCCATGGTGCAGGTGGTGATCGTCCGAGTAGATCGTCAGCATTTGTTGTTCTCCGCAGGGGCTGATTCGCTTGCTGCCAGTGTTGCGGCGCTCAGCGATTCGGAAAACGGCAGAAGAGGCCAAAAGGGGATCGATATGGCCAGAACCTCTGACCGCTATTCGCCCCTTGCTTGAGCAGGCCTGCCCAAGCAGTAGACATGAAAAACAAACCTGTGGGAGCTGGCTTGCCAGCGATAGCGGTGTGTCAGCCAACATTAATGTTGGCTGTGCCGAAGTCATCGCTGGCAAGCCAGCTCCCACAAAGGGATATCAATGCGGTCGGAACTGGCTCGGCGCCACGCCACTCCAGCGCACAAACGCATGGCGAAAGCTCGCGGTCTCGCTGAAGCCCAGGGTTTCGGCGATGCGATAGATCGGCAATTGATCTTCACACAGCATCTGCTTGGCCCGTTCGAAGCGCAGTTCATCGAGCAGTTCCTGATAGCTGCTGCCCATGTCCTTCAAATGTCTGCGCAGGGTGCGCGGCGAGCATTTCATCTGCTGGGCCAGGCCTTCCAGCCCCGGTGCGGCGTTCAACTGGGCACTGAGCAACTGACGGATGCGCCCCAGCCAGGCCTGACGTCCGGTGAATTCGAGGTTCTGCTTGCGACAGCGTTCCGCCATGGTTTGATGGGTGATGGCGTCCGCCAGCGGCAGCGGTTGGTCCAGCCAATGTCGGTCGAAGGCGAACGCGTTGTCCTTGGCGGCGAAGTGCAGCGGGCAGGCGAAGTGTTCGGCATAGCTGTCGCGGTAGTCCGGTGCCGCGTGTTCAAACCGGGTGGCCAGCAACGGCAGCGGATGACCGAGCAAGTCGTCGCAAATGACTTTGAGCGAAACCAGGCAGAATTCGGCATTGAACACCGCCATCGCCGGGCTCTCACGGTAATCGGCGGCGACGAACCAGACGCGCTCGCCGTCGTCCTCAAGACTCAGCTCGAAAAGTGTTCCCAACAGCGCCGGATAGCGGATCGCCAAACGCAAAGCGTCACCGAAGGTGGCACAGGTGAGCAACGCGTAACCGAGAATGCCATAGCAGGAAACGTGCATGCGCCGGCCCAGTTCCAGGCCGATGTCGTGCTTTAGCGCGACCGCGTTGGCGCAGACCTGCATCTCCTGATTGGTGGTGATGCGCGTGTCGGCCCGGGCCAGATCCGCCGCACTGATGCCGCTGCCGGCCAGCAATGCCTCGCTGGACAAGCCTTGATCCCTGAAGGTGTTGAGTATCAGCGAGACCGCGTTGAGAGTGGTGAGGTGGGAGTGGAGCATAAGATCTTCCAGCCTTGGGATGGCTGGAACGCAGCAAGTTGTATGCCGCAGTAGCCCCTCACCCCAGCCCTCTCCCAAAGGGAGAGGGGGCCGATTGGGGGATATTGGCGGGATACGCCGACTTGAAAAAGCTCTGCCGAATCCATAATCGACACTTTTTTTCAGGTCGGCGTATAGCGCGAGACACTAAGGTCAGTCCCCTCTCCCGGTGGGAGAGGGTTAGGGTGAGGGCAAATCCGCAGTCTTGCTCAGATCAGTTCGCCGCAGAGGTCGAGTTCGATCAGTCGCCGCACTTCAGCAGTCTCAAGCCCCGCCCCCAGCAAACCATGCAACTTGCCAAACGCCGCCTCACGGGTCATCCCGCCACCGGACAGCACGCCAACACCGCGCAAGCGGCTGCCAGCTTCGTACACATCCAGCTCAACTCCGCCTTCATGGCACTGCGTTACTGCAACCACCACCACGCCGTTGTCCCGCGCACGGCTGAGGCTGGCGAGGAACTCTGGATTGTCGCTCGGCCCGGTGCCGCTGCCGTAGCACTCCAGCACCAGACCCTGAATGCCGCTGTCGAGCAGACCGTCGAGGATTGCGGCGCCGATTCCAGGGAACAACGGCAGTACCGCAACGTTCGCCAGTAACTTGGGCTGGTTGTAATTCAACGCAGCCGGCACAGAAGTAGCTTTCACGCCGCCGCCCTGACGCTCCAGACGCTTGAACGGATGGCGACCGAAGCTGCGCACTTTCGCGCAACGGGTCGGCGCCAGCAGTTCACCGTGGAAGTACAGATGCACGCCGGGTGCCAGGCCCTGACCGAGGGCGACCAGTGCGCCGCTGAGGTTTTCCCAGGCATCGCTATCGGTGACGCCGGCCGGCAACATGGAACCGGTGAAACATACCCGAGCATGCAGGCCGAGCAACTGAAAACTCATCGCCGCAGCGCTGTACGCCAAGGTGTCGGTGCCATGCAGGATCAGCACGCTGTCGCAGTTCTGTACATCAACCGCATCGACCACTGCTTCACGCAGTTGCTGCCAATAGGCCGGGGTCATGTTGGCGCTGTCGATCAGCGGCGACATCTCGCGAAAGCGCCACTGTGGCACGACCAGTTCTGGCTGGCTGTGCAGATAGTCGCGCATCCGCGCTTCGAAACCGGACGCCGGGGCCAGGCCATTGGCGCTGGCCTGCATGCCGATGGTGCCACCGGTGTACAGCACCATGACGTTTTGCGCGGCAGGATAGGTCGACGAATTCATGAGGATTCTCCGAAAGGATGAGGTCCTGTGGGAGCGAGCCTGCTCGCGAAGGGGGGCTTCAAATTCAACATCAATGTCGATTGATCCACCGCTTCGCAAGCAGGCTCGCTCCCACAGTTTTCCGAACTGTAACTGACGGGCGCAGAGGATGCGCCCGTCAT
The DNA here is from genome assembly GCF_044760045.1 of Pseudomonas sp. NPDC098747. Lineage (NCBI taxonomy): Bacteria > Pseudomonadati > Pseudomonadota > Gammaproteobacteria > Pseudomonadales > Pseudomonadaceae > Pseudomonas > Pseudomonas sp. NPDC098747. The sequence continues at coordinate 80,251 of NZ_JBIWAL010000013.1, forward strand.
TCACCCATCAGCGTTGCGCTGCTGGGGCGCCTTGCGGCTCAACTTCAGTCTTGCCAGCTGCGGCAGGCGGGTTGGCCGGCCAGGCTTTGCGGTCCAGATCCAGATCCGGGAATTTGCTCGAATCGAACACCGGCGTCTTGATGCCGGCCGCACGCTGGTCATCGTAGTCACGCAGGATACGCATGCCGATCTTGAACAGCAGGAACAGCGCGATCAGGTTCACAAACGCCAGCATGGTCATGGTGATGTCGGCGAAGGCGAACACGGTGCCGAGGTTTTCGATAGCGCCCCAGAAGATCAACACCAGTACCAGTGCGCGGTAGCCAATCAGCGCCTTACGATTTTCACCGATCATGAAGCGCAGGTTGCTCTCGCCCAGGTAGTAGTTGTAGAGGATCGAGGTGAACACGAACAACGCCAGGGCCACCGAGATAAACATCCGGCCCCATTCACCGACCACCGCGGCCAGCGAGTTCTGGGTCAGGGCAATGCCATCGCCTTCGAAGCCCGGAGTGTAGAAGCCCGAGAGCAGGATCAGCAGCGCAGTGCAGGTGCAGATCACGAAGGTGTCGAGGAACACGCTGAACGCCTGAACCACACCCTGTGCCACCGGGTGCTCGACCGACGCCACAGCCGCCACGTTCGGCGCACTGCCCAAACCGGCTTCGTTGGCGAACACGCCGCGCTTCACGCCCATGACGATGGCACTACCGATCAGACCGCCGAAGGCCTGGTCGAGACCGAAAGCGCTCTTGACGATGGTCATCAACATGGCTGGAACGTGGTCGAATTGCAGCACGATCACGTAGAGGGTCACGCCAATGTAGGCCAGAGTTTTCACCGGCACCAGCAGGTCAGCAACCTTGGCGATACGCTTGATCCCGCCGATGAATACCAGACCCAGCAATGCCGCCAGACCGAGGCCGGTGTAAGTGGTGTCGAGGCCGAAGGCGTCGTTCAGCGAGTGAGTCACGGCGTGAGCTTGCAGGCCGTTGAAGGCGAAACCGAAGGTCACCAGCAACAGGAACGCCATGATCATACCCAACCAGCGCTTCTGCAGGCCGTGCTGGATGTAGTAGGACGGGCCGCCACGGTAAGTGCCGTCGGCATCCGTACGTTTGTAGAGCTGGCCGAGCGAGCACTCGAAGAAGCTGCTGGACATGCCGACCAGTGCGGTCACCCACATCCAGAACACCGCACCTGGCCCACCGAGGGTCACGGCGATGCCGACACCGGCGATGTTGCCTGCACCGACACGGCCGGCGAGGCTGAGCATCAGGGCCTGGAACGAGCTGAGTTGCCCGGCGCTGCTTTTCAGGCTGTCGCGGAATACCGCGAACATGTGGAAGAAGTGACGCAATTGAACGAAACGCGAGCGAATCGTGAAGTAGCTACCGAGCCCGACAATGAGCACGATCAGTACTTTCCCTGAGAGGAAGTCGTTGATGACTTCGAGCATGGATTTTTCCTCGCTGTTTTTTGTTTAAGCAAATGCTGGATGTTCAGAAACATCGCGTTACACCGGTATGCGCACGGCACAACAGGTGAGGCGAAGGTTTCGTCCCGGATCCATTTCGCGGGTTTGTTATTAGTTCGGGTTTCGCATGGGTTATGGCCTCGTTACCGACGACCGCTCACGCGAAGAGGGGCGGCACTATACCGATCAGTGGCGCGCCCGTCTGCACGGTAGTGGTGCAAGCGACGAAACGAAGCTTTGAAACACCCGGCGTTATCGGCGCCGGGCTAGTGCGGGAACTGCTCATCTGTGGGAGCGAGCTCGGTGGCGAGGGGATTTATCCCCGATGGGTCGCGTAGCGGCCCCAAAGCCTGCAAATGCAATGTGTCAGGCACACCGCGTGCAATGATTTTGCGACTGCTTCGCAGCCGATCGGGGATGAATCCCCTCGCCACAAGGGCTCATCTCCACATGAAGCAATCCCCAGACATACGGGTCTCAGGATCAAACAGTTAAAAAAAAGGGCTTGGGGAATAATCCCCAAGCCCTCAAAAGGTGAGAGGTGTCTAGTCCCTCGACCTGGTGAGCGGTGCTACAAAGTAACGCGTCGGCTCAGCCTTTGAGCGGAACCAGACGCGGAGCAATCATGTTTTCCGGGCGCAGGATGTCGGCGAGCATGGCTTCGTCGAGCAGACCTTCTTCGCGCACCAGTTCCAGCACGCCGCGGCCGCTTTCAAGAGCGATGCCGGCGATGCGGGTGGCGTTTTTGTAGCCGATGTATGGGTTCAGTGCGGTGACCAGACCGATCGAGTGCTCGACCAGTTCACGGCAGCGCGCTTCGTTGGCGGTGATGCCGACGATGCAGTGCTCACGCAGCATGTCCATGGCGCGTTGCAGTAAGCGGATCGAGTCGAAGATCTTGAAAGCGATCAGCGGCTCCATCACGTTCAGCTGCAACTGGCCACCTTCGGCTGCCATGGTCAGTGCCAGATCGTTACCGATGACCTGGAAGGCCACCTGGTTAACGGCTTCCGGGATAACCGGGTTGACCTTGCCGGGCATGATCGAGCTGCCTGGCTGACGCGCTGGCAGGTTGATTTCGTTGATGCCGGTGCGTGGGCCGCTGGACAGCAGGCGCAAGTCGTTGCAGATCTTCGACAGCTTGACCGCGGTGCGCTTGAGCATGCCGGAGAACAGCACGAAGGCGCCCATGTCGGAGGTGGCTTCGATCAGGTCGGCCGCTGGCACCAGCGGTTGACCGCTGATCAGCGCCAGACGCTGTACAGCCAGCGCTTGATAGCGCGGATCGGCGTTGATGCCGGTACCGATCGCGGTGCCGCCCAGGTTCACTTCAGTCAGCAGTTCGGGGGCCAGCGTCTTCAGACGGGCCAGGTCTTCGCCCATGGTGGTGGCGAAGGCACGGAATTCCTGGCCGAGGGTCATCGGCACGGCGTCTTGCAGCTGGGTACGGCCCATCTTCAGGACGTGATCGAATTCTTTACCTTTGGCCGCGAATGCCTGAATCAGGCTGTCGAGGCTGGCGAGCAGGGTGTCGTGACCCAACAGCAGACCCAGGCGGATGGCCGTCGGGTAGGCGTCGTTGGTCGACTGCGCCATGTTCACGTCGTCGTTGGGGTGCAGGTACTGGTACTCGCCTTTCTGGTGACCCATTGCTTCCAGAGCAATGTTGGCGATCACTTCGTTGGCGTTCATGTTGGTGGAGGTACCGGCGCCACCTTGAATCATGTCGACCACGAACTCTTCGTGGAAGTCACCGCGGATCAATCGTGCACAGGCTTCGCTGATGGCAGCGTGCTTGGCTTCGCTCAGGTGACCCAACTCGCGGTTGGCGTCAGCGGCGGCCTGTTTGACCATCGCCAGACCCACAACCAGCTTCGGGTAATGCGAAATCGGAACGCCCGAGAGGCGGAAGTTGTTCACCGCTCGCAGGGTCTGGATGCCGTAATACGCTTGAGCCGGTACGTCGAGGGCGCCAAGCAGGTCGTTTTCTGTGCGGAAAGATGCAGCGGAGGACATGATAGAAATCATCTCGATATGGACCCGGTCTGTGCCGGAACGCTGCGAATGCTAGGCTTGTGGGGAAATTTGGGCCAATGCTGTTAAGCACTGGCCTATGCACATTCGGCATAATGCCCGTGTGACGCCGCGTGCGCGGCAGACGTGTGACCTGTTTTGGTGCGTGTCCGGGAGGACGTGATGAATCTGGAAAGCAAATGGCTCGAGGACTTCAGTGCTCTGGCCGCCACCCGCAGCTTCTCGCAGGCGGCCGAACGACGTTTCGTGACTCAGCCAGCATTCAGTCGGCGGATCCGCAGCCTCGAAGCGGCGCTGGGGCTGACCCTGGTCAATCGTTCGCGCACGCCGATCGAGCTGACCGCCGCCGGACAATTGTTTCTGGTGACCGCGCGCACCGTGGTCGAACAATTGGGTGAAGTGCTGCGCCATTTGCATCATCTGGAAGGCGGGCAGGGCGAAGTGATGCAAGTCGCCGCCGCTCACTCACTGGCACTCGGTTTCTTCCCCCGCTGGATCGCGCAGTTGCGTAATGAAGGGCTGAACATTGCCACGCGGCTGGTGGCGACTAACGTCGGTGACGCCGTGCATGCGTTGCGCGAGGGGGGGTGTGATCTGATGCTGGCGTTCTATGACCCGGACGCGGCGATGCAGATGGACCCGGAGATTTTCCCGTCGCTGCATTTGGGCCAGACCGAAATGTTGCCGGTGTGCGCGGCGGATGCCGATGGCAAACCATTGTTCGATCTGGAAGGCGAAGCCAGTGTGCCGTTGCTCGCCTACAGCGCCGGGGCTTTCCTTGGGCGCTCGGTGAACGGTTTGCTGCGCCAGCGTGGACTGCGCTTCACCACCATCTACGAAACCGCGATGGCCGACAGCCTCAAAAGCATGGCGCTGGAAGGCCTCGGCATTGCCTGGGTGCCGCAGTTGAGCGTGCGCAACGAACTCGCCCGTGGCGAACTGGTGGTCTGCGGCGGCCCGCAATGGCATGTGCCGCTGGAGATTCGTCTGTATCGCTGCGCACTGGTGCGCAAGGCCAACGTTAGGTTGTTGTGGCGCAAGCTCGAGGGAGGGGCTGCACAAAATTCTTGAGTCCATCGAATAACCCTGTGGGAGCTGGCTTGCCAGCGATTGCGGTGGGTCAATCACCCTCTATGTTTACTGACACGACGTCATCGCTGGCAAGCCAGCTCCGACAAGGGATTTGCGGTGTTTCTGGACTGACCTTCAAGTCAATAAAACCGGGCTTTTGCGGCAGATGACAGATGGTCGTGCAGGGGGCTGTTTATTGCTTTCTTTGCGGTATACTGCGCGGCCTTTGGCCGGTACGACCGGCCATTTTTCGTACAATCAAGCCACGCAACCTGCGTGGCTTGTTGTTTTTGACGCGCCTGCGGGCGCCCAGAGAGAAGAGGCGCGACGATGAGTGCACTGGTTGGCGTGATCATGGGCTCCAAGTCCGATTGGTCCACCCTTAGCCACACCGCCGATATGCTGGAAAAGCTCGGCATTCCGTACGAGGTCAAGGTGGTTTCTGCTCACCGTACCCCGGATCTGCTGTTCCAGTACGCCGAAGAGGCTGAAGGCCGCGGCATTGAGGTGATTATCGCCGGTGCCGGTGGCGCAGCTCACTTGCCAGGCATGTGTGCGGCCAAAACCCACCTGCCGGTGCTGGGCGTTCCGGTGCAGTCGGCGATGCTCTCGGGCGTTGATTCGCTGCTGTCGATCGTGCAGATGCCAGCCGGCATTCCGGTCGCCACCCTGGCCATCGGCAAGGCCGGCGCGATCAACGCAGCCTTGCTCTCGGCGAGCATCCTCGGTGCCAAGCATCCGCAGTTCCACGCGGTGCTGAAAACCTTCCGTGCCGAGCAGACAGACAGCGTCCTGGACAATCCAGACCCACGTATTGCCTGAGGTTGTTGAGATGAAGATCGGTGTAATCGGTGGCGGCCAGTTGGGTCGCATGTTGGCCTTGGCGGGCACCCCGCTGGGCATGAACTTCGCTTTCCTCGACCCTGCGCCGGACGCCTGTGCGGCCGCGTTGGGCGAACACCTGCGGGCGGATTACGGCGATCAGGATCATCTGCGCCAATTGGCCGATGAGGTCGATCTGGTGACCTTCGAGTTTGAAAGCGTCCCGGCTGAAACCGTAGCGTTTCTCTCGCAATTCGTACCGGTCTATCCAAGCGCCGAAGCCCTACGCATCGCTCGCGACCGCTGGTTCGAAAAGAGCATGTTCAAGGACCTGGGCATTCCAACCCCGGCCTTCGCCGACATTCAATCGCAAGCCGATCTGGATGCTGCCGTGGCTTCGATCGGTCTGCCGGCCGTGCTGAAAACCCGCACTTTGGGTTACGACGGCAAGGGTCAGAAAGTCCTGCGCACGCCTGAAGACGTGGTTGGTACCTTTGCCGAACTCGGCAGCGTTTCTTGCCTGCTGGAAGGCTTCGTGCCGTTCACCGGTGAAGTCTCGCTGATCGCCGTGCGCGCTCGCGATGGTGAAACCAAGTTCTACCCGTTGGTGCACAACACCCACGACAGCGGCATCCTCAAGCTGTCGGTTGCCAGCACCGATCACCCGTTGCAGGCGTTGGCCGAAGACTATTCCAGCCGCGTGCTCAAGCAGCTGGATTATGTCGGCGTGATGGCGTTCGAGTTCTTTGAAGTCGACGGTGGCCTCAAGGCCAACGAAATCGCGCCGCGCGTGCACAACTCCGGGCACTGGACCACCGAAGGCGCCGAGTGCAGCCAGTTCGAAAACCACCTGCGTGCCGTTGCCGGTCTGCCGCTGGGTTCGACTGCCAAGGTCGGCGAGAGCGCGATGCTCAACTTTATCGGCGTCGTTCCGCCGGTGGAGAAGGTCATCGCCATCAAAGATTGCCATCTGCATCACTACGGCAAAGCCTTCAAGGCCGGGCGCAAGGTCGGTCACGCCAACCTGCGTTGCGCCGACAAGGCCACGCTTCAGGCGCAGATCCTCAAGGTCCAGGCGCTGATCGCCGAGTAAAACAGTTTCATGTGGCAGCGGCGGAACCATTCAGGGCCGCCGTTCTCTGATGGCAGGATGCCAAAGTCTGACTAGGCTTTGGCATAGCCACTTACTCAGAGGGAAATGTCATGGGAATTATCGGAACCATCTTTATCGGCTTGATCGTCGGCCTGCTGGCTCGGTTCCTGAAACCGGGCGATGACAGCATGGGCTGGATCATGACCATCCTGCTCGGTATCGGCGGTTCGCTGGCGGCCACCTACGGCGGCCAGGCTCTGGGCATCTATCACGCGGGCGAGGGCGCAGGCTTCCTTGGCGCACTGGTTGGCGCAGTCGTGTTGCTGGTGATCTACGGCTTGATCAAAAAGAACTGATCCAAAGCGACAAAGTCCTCTCCGCCAGCGCGGCGGGGAGGGCTAGAATGCTCGGCGATTTAACATCCTTTTTTACCGAGCACTTTCATGCGCCGTCTTCTGTTGACTCTCCTATTGCTGGGCAGCGGTTTGGTCCACGCCAGCGAACTCCCGGAAACCGACTGGCTCGAACTGATGCCCAAGTCGGATCAAAAGGCCCTCGAGGCCATGCCTGAAATCGACCACGACTCCCCGGAAGCCAATGGCACCTTCACCGAGAAGGGCGGCATGAAGCAGGCCAAAGGTTTGCCGGCGGTGATGTATTCGACCAAAACTGTAGCGTCGATGAACGACAAGCACATCCGCATCGGTGGTTATCCGGTACCGCTGGAATCCGACGCCAAGGGCCGCAGCACGCTGTTCTTCCTCGTGCCGTATCCGGGTGCGTGCATTCACGTGCCACCACCGCCGCCGAATCAACTGGTGCTGGTGCGCTATCCGAAGGGTTTGAAACTGGACGACATCTACACGCCGTTGTGGGTGACCGGCACGCTGAAGGTCGAGAAGGTCAACAATGATCTGGCCGATGCGGCCTATGCGCTGGAGGCGGACAAGGTGCGGGTGGTGCAGGAATCTGATCTCTAAAAACCGCCGCATAAAACTGTGGGAGCCAGCCTGCTGGCGATAGCGGTCTGTCAGACACTTTCAAGTTGACTGACACGACGCCATCGCCAGCAGGCTGGCTCCCACATTTCGTATTGCGGTGTGGTTAAAGCGGTTTGCTGGCGACGCTGACGCCCATCGTATGGCTCGCACCCGGTGCCAGAGTCACCACATCACTCATCACATTCGCCGTCTCGATGCACAGCATGCGCTGCCAGCCATCGTTATCCATATCGCTAAGCGCCGCCGCGCGGTCGATCCACGGGTTCCAGATCACCGCCGTCCGCGAGCCGGTGGCGGTCAGCACGATGCGCCGCTCCCACGTCGAGTCGACGATGCTCAGTTGCGGCGGGGTATCGAGGTAGATACGGTCGGTTTCACCGGCAAAATGCAGATCGCCTTGCTGGTTATGGATCTTCCACTCGTCCAGCGTCTCGATGTAATCCAGGCCCGCCACGCCGTCGACATGCACATTGCGCACATCGCTGACAGCAAAGTAGGTGTGCAGCGCCTGACTCAGGCTGACGGTGTCACTGCCATGGTTATGGCTGGTCAGGCTGAATTGCAACTGATCAGACAGATGCAAAGTCAGGGTCAGATCCACCTGATGCGGCCAACCCGGCAGGCCGCCTTCGGGGTAAGGCAACTTGAACTCGACCTTTATGCCGTTGCTCTCGGCTTCGATGCCGCCCAGCTCCCAATCCATCGCTCGCACCAGGCCATGAGCCGGGGCCGGCTCGTCGCTGACGCGCATCGCTTTCACGCTCTGCGGATTGCGCTCGAAGACGCCGAACCATGGCCAGCACACCGGTACGCCGGCGCGGATGCTCTTGCCGGTCTTGAACGTGGCCTTGTCGTTGAGCCAGATAATCGGCGGCTGGCCGTCGATCTGATAACTGAGGATGTGCGCGCCTTGCTGGGCGACCAGCACTTCGGCCTGACCGTGGCGAATGCGCCAGCAGTTCAGTTCATCCAGTTTCACGGCTTCAACGTTTGGCGTGGTCATGGGACAGCTCTCGATCAGACACTTGGGACGACTATCGACCGCAAAACGGCCGCGAGGTTTAACGTGCGCGTGGTGGCACCGAGCGAGTGCGGCCGCTGCCGTCGATGGCAACGAAGACGAATACCGCTTCGGTCACTTTACGCCACTCGCTGGACAGCGGATCGTCGCTCCACACCTCGACCATCATCTGGATCGAGCTGCGACCGATTTCCAGTGTCTGGGTATAAAAGGACAATTGCGCACCGACCGCCACTGGCACGAGAAACGCCATGCGATCAATGGCGACAGTGGCCACTCGGCCACCGGCGACACGGCTGGCCATCGCGGTGCCGGCCAAATCCATCTGCGCTACCAGCCAGCCGCCGAAAATATCGCCAAAGCCGTTGGTTTCGCGCGGAAGCGCGGTAATTTGCAGGGCCAGGTCGCCTTGCGGGATCGGATCTTCTTGTTCGAGTTCTATCATGCCGGGGGGCCTCTGACCCGTGACTCTTCGTGTGTGCTGCTGGTGGTAGCCGTCTTCGGGAAAAACGATTCAGCACCGAACATACTACGTTCGTCACGTTTTCCGTAAGCAACTAAAGGGAAACTCTGCGAAACCGGCTGCGCCGATCAAAGGGCGGGCCAACAACGTTTTCGCACAGCAACCCCCTACAAACCGGGGCAAGTTTGCGAGTATATCGGTCGGTAGACTCCACGACGACCGTCCGGTTCTGATTTCGACCGTCAATTACGCGCCTCTATGTGCTTTTTCGAACAATTTGCTATGGTGCCGAACCTGCCCAAGCCACCGCCAGCGTTGTTGTGGCGGCAGATCCGACTATAAGAGAAGCCCTTGCCATGACCACAGCGCCTTCGAGCCTCGCGCAGCCCGAGCAACCCGCACGACCGTTGACCCGCAATGACTACAAGACTCTGTCGCTGTCCGCCCTGGGGGGCGCGCTGGAATTTTACGATTTCATCATCTTCGTATTCTTTGCCACCGTAGTCGGCAAACTGTTCTTCCCGGCCGACATGCCCGAGTGGCTGCGGATGATGCAGACCTTCGGCATCTTCGCCGCCGGTTACCTCGCGCGGCCGCTGGGCGGCATCGTCATGGCGCACTTCGGCGATCTGCTGGGGCGCAAGAAGATGTTCACCCTGAGCATCTTCATGATGGCTGTGCCAACCCTGATCATGGGCTTGCTGCCGACTTATGCGCAGATTGGCATGTGGGCGCCGATCCTTCTTCTATTAATGCGCGTGATCCAGGGCGCGGCGATTGGCGGGGAAGTGCCGGGGGCGTGGGTCTTCGTTTCCGAACACGTACCGCAAAGGCATATGGGCTACGCCTGCGGCACCCTCACCAGCGGCCTGACCGCCGGTATCCTGCTCGGCTCGCTGGTCGCCACGGCGATCAACAGCATTTATACGCCGACCGAGGTTTCCGATTACGCCTGGCGGATTCCATTCCTGCTTGGCGGCGTGTTCGGCCTGTTCTCGGTTTACCTGCGCCGCTGGCTGCACGAAACCCCGGTGTTCGCCGAGCTGCAACTGCGTAAAGCATTGGCCGAAGAAGTACCTCTTCGCGCAGTGCTGCGTGACCATCGCGGGGCGATTGCGATCTCGATGCTGCTGACCTGGCTGCTCTCGGCCGGCATCGTCGTGGTGATCCTGATGACCCCGACCGTGCTGCAAACGGTCTATCACTTCTCGCCAACCACAGCGCTGCAATCCAACAGCCTGGCGATTGTGTTCCTGAGTTTCGGCTGCATCATTTCCGGTGCGTTGGCTGATCGCTTCGGCGCTGGCCGCGTGTTCGTGTTCGGTTGCCTGGGCCTGTTGATTAGCTCCTGGACCTTCTATCACAGCCTTGCAGATCACCCGAACTGGCTGTTCCCGTTGTATGCCCTGACGGGTTTGCTGGTTGGCACCATCGGTGCGGTGCCGTATGTGATGGTCAAGGCGTTCCCACCGGTGGTGCGCTTCAGCGGGTTGTCGTTTTCGTACAACGTGGCGTACGCAATCTTCGGTGGCCTGACGCCGATGATCGTCAGCCTGCTGCTTAAGGAAAGCCCGATGGGGCCTGCCTACTATGTGGCGGTGTTGTGCGGGGTCGGGATTCTGGTGGGGGCGTGGTTGTGGAAGAAGGGCCGTTGATCCTCACGCTTGCCTGATCATTCCCACGCAGAGCGTGGGAACGATCTTTCGCGCGATGCTGGCCTTTCATCCAATTGTCATATTTCAGCCATAGAGTGTTCACACGGCCTGCTGATACTTGGCCCCGACTTAACACACCTATCTGCTAGGAGTAAGGCATGAAACTGAAGCGTTTGATGGCGGCAATGACTTTTGTCGCTGCTGGCGTTGCGACTGCCAACGCGGCTGCCGCTGTTGACCCTGCTATCCCGAGCTACACCAAGACCACTGGTGTGTCGGGCAACCTGTCCAGCGTCGGCTCCGATACTCTGGCCAACCTCATGACCCTCTGGGCCGAGAACTACAAAAAAGAATACCCGAACGTAAACATCCAGATTCAGGCCGCCGGTTCCTCGACCGCGCCACCTGCGCTGACTGAAGGCACCGCTAACCTGGGCCCGATGAGCCGCAAGATGAAGGACAACGAGCTGCAAGCCTTCGAAACCAAGTATGGCTACAAGCCAACCGCCATCCCGGTTGCCGTGGATGCCCTGGCAGTGTTCGTGCACAAGGACAACCCGATCCAGCACATGACCATGGAACAGGTCGATGCGATCTTCTCGTCCACTCGTCTGTGCGGCGCTAAAACCGACGTGAAAACCTGGGGTGACCTGGGCGTGACAGGCGACCTGGCAAACAAGCCGGTTCAACTGTTCGGTCGTAACTCGGTATCGGGCACCTATGGCTACTTCAAAGAAGAAGCCTTGTGCAAAGGTGACTACAAGCCAAACGTCAACGAACAACCAGGTTCGGCTTCGGTCGTGCAGTCGATCAGCTCTTCGCTGAACGGCGTTGGTTACTCGGGCATCGGCTACAAAACTGCTAGCGTGAAAACGGTAGCTCTGGCCAAGAAAGGCAGCACCGAGTTCATCGAAGACACCGAAGAAAATGCCCTGAACGGCAAGTACCCGCTGTCGCGCTTCCTCTACGTTTACGTCAACAAAGCCCCGAACAAGCCTCTGGCCCCGCTGGAAGCCGAGTTCGTGAAGCTGATTCTGTCCAAACAGGGTCAGGAAGTTGTTGTGAAAGACGGCTACATCCCGCTGCCAGCCAAGGTTGCTGCAAAAGCACTGGCTGATCTGGGTCTGCAAGAAGGCGCTGCTGTCGTAAAGAAGTAACAACAAATTGAGTCCGGGGTGAACCCCCGCGGACTCTAGTAAAGGGCCGGATCTGCTTGGCAGGCCGGCCCTTTACACACCTCAAATTCCCGATCCCCTGCCAGTCCTGCTGGCGGTGGATTTGTTGCGTCACTGCACTGTCATCTTTCTGTCATACAGGATCGCTAGGGTGAGCGCATGAATGATCTGGCCAATTCCCAAATGACTACTAATCCTCCCAAGCGCATTGACTTCAATACGCCTGAGCTGCAACGCAAGCGCCGCATTCGCGCGCTCAAGGATCGCTTCACCCGCTGGTACGTCCTCGTTGGCGGCTTGGCGGTGCTCGCAGCCATTACCCTGATCTTCTTCTTTCTAGCCTACGTCGTTGCGCCGCTGTTCAAAGGTGCCGACCTGACCGTGAAAGATGCCATCACCCCAGCCTGGATGCAGGACGCCGGCAAGCCACTGATGATCTCGCTCGAAGAGCAGAATCAGGTAGCCATGCGCGTCTCCGACAAGGGCCAGGCGCTGTTCTTCGATCTCGACAGTGGCGCTGAGCTGAAGCGCGTCGATCTGTTGTTGCCGGCGGGCGCAACTGTGACCTCCATTGGTGAGGACCAGCCAGGTCATCCGCTGGTCGCCGTGGGCCTGTCCAACGGTCAGGCAGTGGTGTTCCGTCACACCTATAAAGTCAGTTATCCCGATGGCAAGAAAACCATCACCCCGGCTATCGAATACCCGTACGGCAACACGCCGATCGTTTTGAACGAAAGCGGCGGTGCGCTGGAGCACGTCAGCCTCAACGCTACCGATACGACCCTGATGCTGGTGGGGTCGACCGGTTCGCAACTCAACGTTTTGTCGCTGACCAGCGAAGAAAACATGATGACTGGTGAAGTCACCAACGAGCAGAAGCGTATTGATCTGCCGCAGATGACTGAGCCGGTGAAAAACATCTTCGTCGACCCGCGCCAGCAATGGCTGTATGTGGTCAACGGTCGTGCGCAGGCCGACGTGTTCAGCCTGCGCGACAAGAGCCTGAACGGTCGCTACAAACTGCTGGAAAATGCTGACGCCGAAGTCACCGCAACCACACAGCTGGTCGGCGGTATCTCGCTGATCATCGGTGACTCCAAGGGTGGTCTGGCCCAGTGGTTCATGGCCCGCGACCCTGATGGCGAACAGCGTCTGAAGCAGATTCGTACGTTCCAGATGGGCAAATCGCCAATCGTGGAAATCTCTGCCGAAGAGCGCCGCAAGGGCTTTCTCGCGCTGGATGCCGACGGCAAGCTCGGCGTGTTCCACAGCACGGCGCATCGCACATTGCTGGTCGACCAGGTTGTTGAAGGCCAGGGCCTGTTTGGTCTGTCGCCACGCGCCAACCGCGTGATCGTCGAAGCCGGCGGCAAGCTGCAACCGCTGCTGCTCGATAACCCGCACCCGGAAGTTTCCTGGAGCGCGTTGTGGAGCAAAGTCTGGTACGAGAACTACGACGAGCCTAAATACGTCTGGCAATCGACTGCGGCCAACACCGATTTCGAACCGAAACTGAGCCTGTCGCCACTGACCTTCGGCACCCTG
>NZ_JBIWAL010000013.1:93617-118224 GCF_044760045.1 Pseudomonas sp. NPDC098747
TGAACGCCGCGGTCGACGCGATGCGGCTGGCCGCGCCGCTGGCCGTTGCCGCTGCGATCTACACCGCGTACTTCATGGCCCCGGGCATGCGCCGCAAGGTCAAACCGGTGATCGAGCTGATGGAAGCGATGCCGACGGTGATCCTCGGTTTCTTCGCCGGCCTGTTCCTCGCACCTTACGTAGAAGGGCATTTGCCGGGCATCTTCAGCCTGCTGATGTTGCTACCGATCGGCATTCTGGTCGCCGGTTTCACCTTCAGCCGCCTGCCTGAGTCGATTCGTCTGAGAGTCCCGGATGGATGGGAAAGTGCGTTGCTGATCCCGGTGATCCTGTTTGTGGGCTGGCTGTCGCTATACATGAGCCCGTTCATGGAGAACTGGTTCTTCGGCGGTGACATGCGCATGTGGATCTCCCACGATCTGGGTATCACCTACGACCAGCGCAACGCTCTGGTGGTGGGTCTGGCCATGGGTTTTGCGGTGATCCCGAACATCTACTCGATCGCCGAAGACGCCGTGTTCAGCGTGCCGCGCGGTCTGACCCTCGGTTCGCTGGCCCTTGGTGCCACACCGTGGCAGACCATGACTCGCGTGGTGATCCTCACCGCCAGCCCGGGCATCTTCTCGGCGCTGATGATCGGCATGGGCCGCGCGGTCGGTGAAACGATGATCGTGCTGATGGCCACCGGCAACACCCCGGTCATGGAAATGAACCTGTTCGAAGGCCTGCGCACCCTGGCCGCCAACGTCGCGGTGGAAATGCCCGAGTCGGAAGTCGGCGGCAGCCACTACCGCGTGCTGTTCCTCTCGGCGATGGTGTTGCTGTTGTTCACCTTCGTCATGAACACCCTGGCAGAACTGATTCGTCAGCGTCTGCGCAAGAAATACTCGTCGCTTTAAGCAAAGGTAGAAGTCTGTGAAACAGAACTCCCTGAAAGGATGGTTCAAGAGCGGCGCCCCGGGCGTCTGGATCAGCGGTGGCGCGGTGTCCATCGCGGTCATCATGACCATTGGCCTGTTGGCAGTGATTGCCGTGCGCGGTCTGGGTCACTTCTGGCCGGCGGATCTGATCCACGCCAGCTACGACGTGCCGGGCCAGGCCCAGCACCTTGTGGTCGGCGAAGTGGTGCAGAAAGAAGAAGTGCCTCGTGCCCGTCTGAAGAGTGCCGGTCTGCCGGTGCCGGACGCTGGCCCGGAATTCATGACCCGCGAGCTGATCAAGGTCGGCAACCGTGACCTGAACGGCAACGACTTCACCTGGATCGTCGGCGAGTGGCTGACCAACCAGAAGACGCCGCCGGAGCTGATGGCCATTGAGCGTCGCGAGTGGGGCAATTTCTACGGCTACCTGGTCAACGTCAAACAGGACGGCAAGGTTATTGCTGAGGGCGAAGCTGCCTGGCCTGAACTGCAAGCGCGGATCAACCGCGTCAATGGTCTCGCTGCACAGCTCAAGTCGCTGGAAAAAACCGACATCGGCGCGATCAACGCAGGGCTGGAGCGCATCCGTCTGCACAGTCGCAAACTGGAACTTGAAGGTAAATTCGACGCCGCCGCGCAAGCCGACATGGAATCCGAGCGTGCCGAGCTCAATGCCCGCTATCAGGACATCGAAGCCCGTCTTGCCGATCTGCATGCGCAGTTCAACCGCGACGCTTTGACCGCTCGCGACGCCAACGGCAAAGAGATTCAAATCGATCTGGGCAAAGTGGTTCACGCTTACCAGCCGAACGCGATGAGTACCTTCACCAAGGTCGGTTTCTACTTCAGCAAGATCTGGGAATTCCTGTCGGACGACCCGCGTGAAGCGAACACCGAAGGCGGGATTTTCCCGGCTATCTTCGGCACCGTGATGATGACCCTGATCATGGCGATGATCGTGACTCCGTTCGGCGTGCTGGCGGCGGTGTACCTGCGTGAATACGCCAAGCAGAACACCCTGACCCGGATCATCCGGATCGCGGTGAACAACCTGGCGGGCGTTCCGGCGATCGTTTACGGCGTGTTCGGTCTGGGCTTCTTCGTTTACGTGTTGGGTGGTTCGGTTGACCGCTTGTTCTTCCCGGAAGCATTGCCGGCACCGACCTTCGGTACGCCGGGTCTGCTCTGGGCTTCGCTGACGCTGGCGCTGCTGGCGGTGCCGGTGGTGATCGTGGCCACCGAAGAAGGTCTGGCGCGGATTCCTCGCACCGTGCGTGAAGGCTCGTTGGCCCTCGGCGCCACCAAGGCTGAGACCTTGTGGAAGATTGTCATCCCCATGGCCAGTCCGGCAATGATGACCGGCATGATCCTCGCGGTGGCCCGTGCCGCCGGTGAAGTCGCGCCGCTGATGCTGGTGGGTGTGGTGAAACTGGCGCCGTCGCTGCCGGTGGATGGCAACTATCCGTACCTGCACCTGGACCAGAAGATCATGCACCTGGGCTTCCACATTTATGACGTCGGCTTCCAGAGCCCGAACGTCGAAGCGGCACGCCCGCTGGTGTACGCCACGGCGCTGTTGCTGGTGCTGGTGATCGCGACGTTGAACCTGTCGGCCGTTTATATCCGTAACCACCTGCGCGAAAAATACAAAGCGCTGGATAGTTAATACAAATCCTGTGGGAGCTGGCTTGCCAGCGATGCAGGCGACTCGGTCAGCCAGTAGCACCGCGTTGATGCAATCGCTGGCAAGCCAGCTCCCACAAGGATCGACGCAAGCCACAGATTTTGAGTAACCCATTGGCTATGCCGGTGGTTCATAGAAACGAATTTGTTAGCACAGGGGATATCCCATGCAGCACGAGACCCATACCCACGGCATCAACATGTCTGCCCTGGGCCGCGACAAGCAGAGCCTGAACCTCGAGCAGGAAACCGTTGCCATCGAAGTACCGGGCCTGAGCCTGTACTACGGCGATAAGCAAGCGCTGTTCGACGTCAGCATGAACATTCCGAAACAGCGCGTGACCGCGTTCATCGGCCCGTCCGGTTGCGGCAAGTCCACGCTGCTGCGCACCTTCAACCGCATGAACGATCTGGTTGACGGCTGCCGTGTCGAAGGCGCGATCAACCTGTACGGCAACAACATTTATCGCAAGGGCGAAGATGTGGCCGAACTGCGTCGTCGCGTCGGCATGGTGTTCCAGAAGCCGAACCCGTTCCCGAAAACCATCTACGAAAACGTGGTTTACGGTCTGCGCATCCAGGGCATCAACAAGAAGCGCATCCTCGACGAAGCCGTCGAGTGGGCACTGAAAGGCGCGGCGCTGTGGGACGAAGTCAAAGACCGTCTGCACGAGTCGGCACTCGGCCTGTCCGGTGGTCAGCAACAACGTCTGGTGATCGCGCGCACCATCGCGGTTGAGCCGGAAGTCCTGCTGCTCGACGAACCGTGCTCGGCACTCGACCCGATCTCGACCCTGAAAGTCGAAGAGCTGATCTACGAGCTGAAATCCAAGTTCACCATCGTTATCGTGACCCACAACATGCAGCAAGCTGCGCGGGTGTCCGATTACACGGCGTTCATGTACATGGGCAAACTGGTGGAATTCGGCGACACCGATACCTTGTTCACCAATCCGGCCAAGAAGCAGACCGAAGACTACATCACCGGTCGTTATGGCTAACAGTTGCGGGTTATTCACAGAATTGACGCTGCGGCCCACCGCACCTTACTGGACGCTCCAAGGACGCCACCATGATTAGTAAAGAAGGCCTCACCCACCACATTTCCGCCCAGTTCAACGCCGAGCTTGAGGAAGTGCGCAGCCACCTCTTGGCCATGGGCGGGCTGGTCGAGAAGCAGGTCAACGACGCAGTCACGGCATTGATCGAGGCCGACTCCGGCCTGGCTCAGCAGGTGCGCGAGATCGACGACCAGATCAACCAGATGGAACGCAACATCGACGAAGAATGCCTGCGCATTCTGGCCCGTCGTCAGCCGGCGGCGTCCGACCTGCGTCTGATCATCAGCATTTCCAAGTCGGTGATCGACCTGGAGCGCATTGGTGACGAAGCCACCAAGATTGCCCGCCGCGCTATTCAGTTGTGCGAAGAAGGCGAAGCGCCGCGCGGTTACGTCGAGGTTCGCCACATCGGCGACCAGGTGCGCAACATGGTCCGTGATGCGTTAGACGCGTTTGCCCGTTTCGACGCCGATCTGGCCTTGTCGGTTGCGCAATACGACAAGATCATCGACCGCGAGTACAAAACCGCGCTGCGTGAACTGGCGACGTACATGATGGAAGACCCGCGCTCTATCTCGCGGGTCTTGAGCATCATCTGGGTGCTGCGTTCGCTGGAACGCATCGGCGACCACGCACGCAATATCTCCGAGTTGGTGATCTATCTGGTGCGCGGCACCGACGTTCGCCACATGGGCCTCAAGCGCATGAAGGAAGAAGTTGAAGGCACAAGTGGCGAAACCGCTAATGTTCCGGGCGTTGCTGACGATAAGTAAGATTGCCTGAGAAAAGCGCCCGGCCCTTTGGCCGGGCGTTTTTGTTTCCGGTGCTTTTGAATCAATCGAATTAAAAAGCAGCACCCGCGAACGAAAAGTCCCGGCGTGACTGAAGAGTTTTGGCAATGTGCCATCAGCCAGCGTTATGCTTGCCGGGATTTTAATAGGGGTGTTGGATGAGCAAGATCAGTGTGTTGGTTGTGGACGACGCTTCGTTCATTCGTGACCTGGTGAAAAAGTGCCTGCGTAATTACTTCCCGGGGATCCGCACCGAGGACGCCATTAACGGCAAGAAGGCCCAGGCCATGCTGGCCCGTGAAGCCTTCGACTTGGTCCTGTGCGACTGGGAAATGCCGGAAATGTCTGGCCTGGAGCTGCTGACCTGGTGCCGAGAGCAGGACAATCTCAAGACCATGCCGTTTGTCATGGTTACCAGCCGTGGCGACAAGGAAAACGTCGTGCAGGCGATTCAGGCCGGCGTTTCCGGCTACGTCAGCAAGCCGTTCACCAACGAGCAGTTGCTGACCAAGGTCAAGCAGGCGCTGAACAAGGTCGGCAAGCTCGACACCCTGATGAACAGTGCGCCGACCAAGATGAACTCGGCGTTCGGTAATGATTCCCTGAGCGCATTGACCGGCGGCAAGCCTGCCGTGCTGGGTGGTGCCCCGGCAGCCGCACCGGTCAACCCGTTCGCCAAACCTGCTGCGGCCGCTCCAGCGCCAGCCGCAGCGCCGTCCCGTGGTTTGCTCAACAGCCCGCCGATCCAGGCGCCAGCCGCGTCGAAAGCGCCTGTCGGCGGTCGTGGCCAGGGTCAACTGCGTCTGCCAAGCGGCACGCAGCAATGCGTGATCAAGGCTCTGAGCATCAAGGAAGCGTTGCTGGTGGTGAAACGCACCGACACCCTTCCGCAGATCCTCGATAGCGCTGTGCTCGACCTGGAGCAGGGTGACAACGCCGAAATCGCCCGCCTCAATGGCTACCTGCACGCCATCGTCGCGTTTGAGCAGAAACCTGACAGCGACTGGCTGCAACTGACCTTCCGCTTCGTCGACCAGGACGCGCAGAAACTCGACTACATCTCCCGCCTGATCGCTCGCGGCACGGCGCAGAAGCACTTCGTACCCGGCGCCTGATCTCCGTCGCCTGACAGACCGCCTTCGCGAGCAAGCTCGCTCCCACATGGATCACGCCGAACCTGTGGGAGCGAGCTTGCTCGCGAAGGGGCCTTCGATTGCACCACCCATCTCCCGCAATGCCCAATTTGAAACATCTGCCCACTACCCTGGTCTGTCTCACCTGCTAGGCTCTTTCCCAAGCCTTACTTCGACAGACTCTTGCCCATGCTCGCGCGCCTGCTGTTTTTCAGTGGTCTTCTCATAGCTTCCAATTTTGCCGTGGCCATGACCATCTACAAATCCACCGATGCCAACGGAGTGGTCTCGTACAGCGACCGTCCGAGCAAAGGTTCCCAGGTGTTCGTGTTTCAGGACCGGATGGTCGAGCGGCTCGAGCGCCAGGTCTACCTCGACATCAAGAAACAGAAGGGCGTCGACGTAGTGTTCGTGCGCAACGACCTGTACGCGCCGGTTGAGATAGCGCTGGCGTTTACCGGACTGAGCAATGTGCGTGGCGCGCCGACTCAAACCATTCGCCGGGTGCTGCCGGCGCGCAGCAATACACGGTTGGCGTTGCTTAAGGCGGTGTCCGGTGGTCAGCCAATGGTGTATTCGCCGCAGTTTCACTATTCCCTCGGCGATCCTGCCGGAACGGCGCAGGGCTATCGCTATCCGCTGCCGTGGCGTGGCGGGCCGTTCCGTTTGAGTCAGGGCGCCAACGGCAAGTACAGCCACTATGGGCCGAAGAACAAATATGCGATGGACATCGCCATGCCAGTCGGCACGCCGATCATCGCGGCGCGAGCGGGCATGGTGGTGAAAACCGAGAATTCGCAGAGCGGGCGCGGCAATGATGCGTCCGGCAATTTCGTGCGGGTGCTGCACGACGACGGCACGATGGGCGTGTACCTGCATCTCAAGCAAGGTTCGGTGAGTGTGCGCGAAGGGCAGCGGGTGAAAGTGGGTAGTCCCCTGGCGCTTTCGGGCAACACTGGCAACAGCAGCGGCCCGCATCTGCACTTTGTGGTACAGCGCAATAGCGGAGCAGGGCTGGTGTCGATTCCGTATCAGTTCAACCAGCCGCTGGGGGCGTTGCCCAACTTTGCGTTGGGCAAACAGTAGGCGCGATATGGAATATTTGTGTTGAGGGCTTTTGTGGTGAGGGGATTTATCCCCGTTGGGCTGCGAAGCGGCCCCAAATATTGCAACGCTGTACTAACTGACTGCATTCAATAGTTTTGGGGCGGCTGCGCCGTCCAACGGGGATAAATCCCCTCGCCACAAGAGCCCCCCAAAACGCGCGTCAATCCAGCATCAACACCTTCGCCAGCACAATCTTCGGCCCTTTCATCTTCTTGATGATGATCCGCAAGCCTTCGACTTCCAGCACTTCTTCCTCTTCCGGCACCCGTTTCAGGGTTTCGTAGACCAGGCCTGCGAGGGTTTCTGCTTCGATGTGGTCCAGGTCAATACCCAGCAGGCGTTCAACCTTGAACAACGGCGTGTCGCCGCGCACCAGCAGCTTGCCCGGCTGATAGGCGAGGATTCCGCGTTCAGCCTTGCGGTGTTCGTCCTGAATGTCGCCGACCAGCACTTCCAGCACGTCTTCCATGGTCAGGTAGCCGATGATGTTGCCATCCGCCTCCTCGACCACGGCGAAGTGCGAGCCGCCCTTGCGGAACTGCTCCAGCAACTGCGACAGCGGCATGTGCCGCGACACGCGCTCCAGCGGGCGGGTCAGCTCAGCCAGGTTGAACGACTCGGGAATGTGATCCAGCGCCGCCAGTTCCAGCAGCAAATCCTTGATGTGCAGCAGGCCGACGAACTCCTGGCGCTCGCTGTCGTAGACCGGATAACGGCTGAACTTGTGGCGACGGAACATCGCCAGGATTTCTTTCAGCGGCGCGTTGAATTCCAGCGTGATCAGGTCTTCGCGGGAGTTGGCCCAGTCGACCACTTCCAGTTCGCCCATCTCCACCGCCGAGGCCAAAACACGCATGCCCTGGTCGCTCGGGTCCTGGCCACGGCTGGAGTGCAGGATCAGTTTTAGTTCTTCGCGGCTGTAATGGTGTTCGTGGTGCGGGCCGGGTTCACCTTGGCCGGCAATACGCAGAATCGCGTTGGCGCTGGCGTTGAGCAGGTAGATCGCCGGGTACATCGCCCAATAGAACAGATACAGCGGCACCGCCGTCCACAGCGACAGCAGCTCGGGTTTGCGGATCGCCCACGACTTGGGCGCCAGCTCACCGATCACGATGTGCAGGTAGGAGATGATGAAGAACGCGGTGAAGAACGACACGCCTTTGATGATCTCCGGCGATTGCACGCCGACCGCGCTCAACAGCGGTTCGAGAATGTGCGCAAACGCTGGCTCACCGACCCAGCCCAAACCCAGCGAGGCGAGGGTGATACCGAGCTGACACGCCGAGAGGTAAGCATCGAGCTGACTGTGTACGGTGCGCAGGATGTGCCCGCGCCAGCCGTTCTTGTCAGCGATGGCCTCGACCCGTGTCGAGCGCAGTTTGACCATGGCGAATTCCGCCGCAACGAAGAAGCCGTTGAGCAAAACCAGGATCAGAGCAAAAAGGATCATGCCGAAATCGGCGAAAATTGTAGCGAGGGACAAGCCAGGGGAAGGGTCCATGATGGAGTTTTGCGGGTTCCGTGTGATTCAAAAGAGGTAAAAGCCGCGCCTGAAAGGCAGGCACAAGTCAGCCAATGTAGCGGCTGACTTGGCGATTGCCTAGTGGCGCGTGCTGGCCGGTATCACTCGGTGGTGCTGATTGCCCGTGCGTGAGCGACCTGCGCCGGGGCGAAATGGCAGGTGAACGTGCTGCCATGACCGGGCACGCTGCTGATCTCCATGCGCGCGCGGTGGCGCAGCAACACGTGTTTGACGATAGCCAGACCGAGCCCGGTGCCGCCGGTATTGGAGTTGCGACTGGAGTCGACGCGGTAGAAACGTTCGGTCAGGCGTGGCAGGTGTTTGCTGTCGATGCCGATCCCGGAATCCTGCACGCTCAGGTGTGCGCCTTGATCGTCGCCCCACCAGCGAATGCGGATATTGCCCTCGGCCGGGGTGTACTTCACCGCGTTGAACACCAGATTGGAAAACGCGCTGCGCAGTTCCGCCTCGCTGCCCTTGAGCAACAGGCTGGTGTCGGCTTCCAGCGTGATGCGCTGGTTTTTCGACCCGGACAATTGCTGCGCGTCGCTGGTGATCGATTGCAACAGCGTGTCGATCTGAATCGGTTGGTTGTCGGACGGATAATCGGTGGCTTCCAGCTTCGCCAGCAGCAACAAGTCGTTGAGCAGCGTCTGCATGCGCCCGCCCTGTTGTTGCATCTGCTGCAGGGCTCGGCTCCAGCGCGGGTTCACTTCCTCGACGTTGTCGAGCAGGGTTTCCAGATAGCCGCAGATCACGGTCAGCGGTGTGCGCAATTCGTGGGAGACGTTGGCGATGAAGTCTTTGCGCATCTGTTCCAACTGATGAATGCGCGTGACGTCGCGCACCAGCATCAAATGTTCGTTGTTGCCGTAGCGGGTCAGGTACAGCTGAATGCGCACGCGATCGTTGGTCGGCGAGGGGATTTCCAGCGGCTCGGCGTAACTGTCCTGCTCGAAGTATTCCTTGAAGCGCGGGTGGCGCACCAGGTTGGTCACCGGTTGGCCGCTGTCTTGTGGGGTTTTGAGCCCGAGCAGGGTTTCGGCGGCGCGGTTCCACCATTCGAGGTTGCCGTCGCTGTCGAGCATGATCACCGCGTCTTTCAGCGCGGCGGTGGACTCCTGAACCCGGTCGATCACCGCTTGCAGGCGCCCGCGCACGCGTTGGTCGCGGCGTTGCAGGTGATAGATGCTGTCGAACACTTCGCCCCACAGACCATAGCCGTCGGGCGGTGCTTCATCGGGTTGGTGCAGGCGCAGCCACTCGTGCAAACGCAGCAATTGCTTGAGTGTCCAGGCCAGGTAAATACCCAGGCCCGCCGCGAGGCTCCAGCCGCAGTAGCCGGTGATCAGACCGATCACCAGACAGGCGGTGACCAGCAGCAGCATGTGGCGAATCAGGGTGCCATGCCAGTTTTGATTCACGGAAAATACGGTCCTTGTCAGCGAGTCTGGCGGTCGAATCAGGCCTTGGTGGAAAACCGGTAGCCGGTGCCACGCACGGTTTGTACCAGATTTTCGTAGGCGTCGCCGAGGGCCTTGCGCAGGCGTCGGATGTGCACGTCGACCGTGCGCTCTTCAACATAGACGTTGCCGCCCCAGACCTGGTCCAGTAACTGGCCGCGAGTGTAGGCGCGTTCCTGGTGGGTCATGAAGAATTGCAGCAGACGGTATTCGGTCGGGCCCATCTCGGCAGGCTTGCCATCGATGGTCACGCGGTGGCTGATCGGGTCGAGCAGCAAGCCGCCGACTTCGATCGGCGCTTCGCCATCGGTCGGACCGGCGCGGCGCAGCACGGCTTTGAGGCGGGCAACCAGTTCGCGCGGGGAAAACGGTTTGGTGATGTAGTCATCGGCGCCGACTTCAAGACCCTGGATCTTGTTGTCCTCTTCGCCCTTGGCGGTGAGCATGATGATCGGGATGTCCCCGGTCAGCTCGTCACGCTTCAGACGACGGGCCAGCTCGATGCCGGAGGTGCCGGGCAGCATCCAGTCGAGCAGGATCAAGTCCGGCTTGCGGTCGACGATGATGGCGTGCGCCTGCTGCGAGTTCTCCGCCTCGAGGCAGTCATAGCCGGCCATTTCCAACGCCACGGCGATCATCTCGCGAATGGGCGCTTCGTCGTCGACGATCAGAATGCTCCTGCCAACCATGGGTTAATCCTCTTGTCATTTAACTGTCTTGCGCCGCATTAGATAACGGAATTATTGCAGTCGTGTGACAGTATTTTAGCTCGGCGGCGATTGTGCGGATCCTCAACTAAGCTTTAAGTCCGAATCCTGACAACCACAAAAGAAGGTTTCCATGACTCAAATGACTGTTTCCTTCAAAGCGTTGCTGATGGCTGCCGCCCTGACTCTGCCTGGACTGGCGATGGCCGCCGATCCGGCCATGATGAAAGACGGCATGATGGTCGACCACAAAGGCATGACCGTTTACACGTTCGACAAGGACGCTGGCGGCAAATCGATGTGCAACGACGACTGCGCCAAGAATTGGCCACCATTGATGGCGCCGGCGGACGCCAAGGCTGACGGCAAATGGAGTGTCATCAAGCGCGATGACGGCATGATGCAATACGCCTACGACGGCAAACCGCTTTACACCTTCATGAAAGACGAGAAGCCTGGAGACATGACAGGCGACAAGATGAAAAGCGTCTGGCACGTCGTTCGCGAATCGCAGAAATAACCGCTGCAAAACGCTCGCAGCCTGCGGCACGCCCTGCACGGGAGTTTGTAAACCCTGTAGGCGCTACCACTGGCTGCGATTTTTGCATTCGGTCAGCGCTGCGCGTAATCCAGCACGATGCCGACAAAAATCGCCAATCCGGCCCAATGGTTGTGCAAAAACGCCTGGAAGCAGCGCATCCGGTCCTTGCTGCGGGTGTACCAGAACTCCCACGCATAGCAGCCGGCGGCCACCAGCAAGCCGAGTTGGAACCAGATCCCCAGCTCAAATTTCGACCCGGCCAGTAACAGGCAGCCCAAGGACAGCGCCTGTAGGGTCAGGATGATCACCCGATCCGCCTCACCGAACAGAATCGCCGTGGATTTCACGCCGATCTTTAGATCGTCATCGCGGTCGGTCATCGCGTAATAAGTGTCGTAACCCACCGTCCACAACAGATTGGCGATCCACAGCAGCCACGCCGCCGCCGGCAACTCGCCGGTCTCTGCGGTGAACGCCATCGGCATACCCCAGGAAAACGCCGCACCCAGCACCACTTGCGGGTAATAGGTGTAGCGCTTCATGAACGGATAAGTGAAGGCCAGCGCCAGACCGCCCAGCGACAACCAGATCGTCGGCGCATTGGTGCACAGGACCAGCAGGAAACTTACGCCCATCAATAGCGCAAAGAACACCAGCGCCTCTTTTGAGCTGATCCTGCCGGCAGCCAGGGGCCGTTGCGCGGTGCGTTTGACGTGGCCGTCGACCTTGCGATCGGCCCAGTCATTGATCACGCAGCCACCGGCGCGGGTCAGCACCACGCCGAGGACGAAAATCACCACGTTGGCCAGCGACGGCGAACCCTTGCCGGCAATCCACAACGCCCACAGGGTCGGCCACAGCAGCAGATAAATGCCGATCGGCTTGTCCATGCGCGTCAACTGAATGAAATCCCAGGCGCGCGGGTTAAGACGGTTCAGGGATTTGAGCAGGCTCTGGTACATCAGCAGTTCTCCGGATGAGCGCGGGCGGCGCTCCACAGGCTCGGCAAGAAAATTTCCGCGACCAGCACGCTCAATGCGCCACGGTCGAAACGCGAACGACGGCCCCACAGCCCAGGCGCTCTGGCGGCTGGCGGCAGCCATTGTTCCGGGTAGTGACAGACTTCAATGGCGCGCCGCTGGAAGGCTTGATCGCAAAACAGCAGTTCGCCCAGCGAACGGCTGCCCAACTCATCCATGTGCAAGCCGTCGCCCTGCAATGCGCTGCGCGATGCCACGCTACGAGCGAACACCCAAGCTTGGCCATGGCCGCGTAAATACACCTCGCGCACCCAGCCTTCGCTGCCTTCAGGCAGATTCAGCGCGGCGCATTCATCGCCGCGCAAGATGTCCCAGCCTTCGAACAGCGGCGTGACACTAAAGCCATCGTTGGACAAACGGGTCAGGCGGCGGGTCAGCGAATCTTCGTCGAACAACCAGTTCAGGGTCGACGAATCGGGGAGGGGCGTCAGTCGGCTTTGGGGCAGCCAGAGCGGGGCCGGGGAGGAATTTGTCTGTTGCACAATGAGTCATTATTGGCCGCAAATGAGGCGGCGAGCTTACCATGGCATGCTGCGGTATTGATTGATCCGGGTCGCCGTTGCACCGAACAGGCTTGCATCTGCCCGGCACCATCAGTACAAAACGCCCTGAGCCGGATGGCAGCGCAACACCCATCGACCCTCCGCGCCGGTAAAAGCCTGAATCCTGAGGAAGTACCTGAATGAAAAAGTGGCAATGTGTGGTCTGCGGCCTGATCTATAACGAAGCCGACGGCTGGCCGGATGACGGCATTGCGCCGGGCACCCAATGGCAGGACGTGCCGCAAGACTGGCTGTGCCCGGACTGCGGCGTCGGCAAGATGGACTTCGAAATGATCGAAATCAACTAAGAAAAACTGAGGGAACAAGGCATGAGCGCACCAGTCGTCATCATCGGCACCGGGCTTGCGGGCTACAACCTGGCCCGGGAGTTTCGCAAGCTCGACAGCGAAACACCGCTGCTGCTGATTACCGCCGACGACGGTCGCTCTTACTCCAAGCCGATGCTCTCCACCGGTTTCGGCAAGAGCAAGGACGCCGATGGCCTGAGCATGGCCGAACCAGGCGCGATGGCCGAGCAGTTGAAGGCCGAAGTGCGCACGCACACGCGCATCAGCGGCATCGACGCGGGCCACAAGCGCCTGTGGATCGGCGAAGAATCGGTGGCTTATCGCGACCTGATCCTCGCCTGGGGCGCGGAAACCGTACGCGTGTCGATTGAAGGCGACGGCGCCGATCGGGTGTTCCCGATCAATGATCTCGAAGACTACGCACGTTTTCGCGTAGCAGCGGCCGGTAAGCGTCGCGTGCTGGTGCTCGGTGCCGGGCTGATCGGCTGTGAGTTCGCAAACGATCTGATTCTCGGTGGCTACAAGGTGCAACTGGTTGCACCTTGCGAGCAAGTCATGCCGATGCTGCTGCATCCAGCGGCGGCGGCAGCGGTGCAGTCCGGGCTGGAAAGCCTTGGCGCAAAATTCCACCTCGGCCCGGTGCTGACCCGTCTGCACAAAGTTGCCGACGGCCTGGAAGCGCATTTGTCCGACGGTCAGGTCATCCCCTGCGACGTGGTGGTCTCGGCCATCGGCCTGCGCCCGCGCATCGATCTGGCGGCGGCTGCCGGTGTGCAGGTCAATCGCGGTGTCGTGGTTGATCGGCAGCTGAAAACATCCCACGCCAATATCTACGCCCTGGGCGACTGCGCCGAGGTCGATGGGCTGAATCTGTTGTACGTGATGCCCCTCATGAGTTGTGCGCGAGCGCTGGCACAAACGCTGGCGGGAAACCCGACGGCGGTGAGTTACGGCCCGATGCCGATCACCGTGAAAACTCCGGTCTGTCCGCTGGTGGTGTCGCCACCCCCACGGGGCAGCGAAGGGGTTTGGAGCGTCGAGGGGCAGGGCGCCGACATCAAGGCTCTGTGCCACGGTGCTGACGGTCAGTTGCTGGGTTATGCCCTGACCGGTGCGGCGGTAATGGAAAAACTCGCCCTGAACAAACAGCTTCCGGCCCTGCTGGCGTAAATACCGGTCGTTCTGTCGGAATCACCCAGCTTTTGCCCCTACAAAGGTCGTGGGGAGACTGGCGCCGCCCGTATCCGCGTGCCATTCTCACTCCCGTCTGCCGCAGAGTAGAGCCTGCGGCGCCTTGGGCGCTGTTCCAACGAGAACAGCACGGACATAACAACAAAAAACCGTCAAAGGGGCTTCACTAATGCGTAAACCAGAACTCGCCGCTGCAATCGCTGAAAAAGCAGATCTGACCAAAGAACAGGCCAACCGCGTGCTCAACGCCGTTCTCGAAGAAATCACCGGCGCTCTGCACCGCAAGGACAGCGTCACGCTGGTGGGCTTCGGCACCTTCCTGCAACGCCACCGCGGCGCCCGCACCGGCAAAAACCCGCAAACCGGCGAGCCGGTGAAAATCAAGGCCAGCAACACCGTTGCGTTCAAGCCAGGCAAGTCGTTGAAAGACAGCGTTAATCCATAATTGCGGCGAACTCCCTGAATAACGGGGAGAACCGCAAAAAAATGGGCACACCGATTGCGGTCGGGTGCCCATTTTTTATGGCTGGCGCAATCTATCGGGTCAGGCGGAGAAGAAGTACCGCGTCAGATGAAAGAAGATCGGCGCCGCGAAGCAGATCGAGTCCATGCGGTCGAGCATGCCGCCGTGGCCCTTGATCATCGTGCCCCAATCCTTGGCGCTCAGGCTGCGCTTGATCGCAGACATCACCAGCCCGCCAAGAAAGCCCATCACCACGATGACAAGTGACATTAGCAGCGATTGCCAAAAGCTGAATGGCGTCATCCAGAACATGCAGCCACCGATCAGCGTCGCGCTCAAGCCCCCGCCAATTAAACCCTCAACGGTTTTCGACGGGCTCACCAGCGGCGCAACCTTGTGTTTGCCGAAGAGCTTGCCGAACACGTACTGCAGCACATCGCTCATCTGCACCACAAATACCAGATAGAACAGCAGTAGCGCGTTCTGACCGTGGAACCCTTGCAGATCCAGCAGCAATAGCGCCGGCGCGTGGCTGATGCAGTAGATGCAGATCATCACGCCCCACTGAATCTTCGCAGTGCGCTCCAGAAAACCCTCGGTGTCCTGGCTGAGCACGGCTATCGCCGGTAATAACAGGAACGCATACACCGGCACCAGCAGGGTAAACATCGAGTACCAATGGGTGCCGATCAGCAGGTACTGCAATGGGATCAGGATGAAAAACGCGGAAAACAGTGCGTTATGGTCTCCGCGTGCGGTGGGGGTCAGGGTAATAAACTCGCGTAGTGCAAAAAGCGAGATAAAACCGAACAGCACGACGGTCGCATTGGGGCCGAGCAGCCAGGAAACAAAGAAGATGATGACCATCCCCCACCAGGCGTTCACGCGCTGGTTGAGGTTTTCAATAGTTGAGATAGAGCTTTCGCTTTTTGCTCGTCTGGCTAGTAGGCGGCCGATGAGCGAAGCCACTGCCAGCAGCAAGGCGATGGCCGCGAAAAACCACAGAAATTTGGTTTCAAGACTCATTTCGACAACCTCACGATGGCTTCACGCGCCCGCTCCAGGAACACCTGTTTCTCTTCACCTGCAATCCTCTGCAGCGGATCACCGATACGAATGGTGCAGATGATGGGTAGCGGCACATGTTTGCCCTTTGGCATCGAGCGGTGCAGGTTTTCAAGGTAGATCGGCACCAGATCGACTTTCGGGAACGTCTCGGCCAAACGGAAAATTCCGGATTTGAATTCCGCCGGCAATGCCTGCGTCGAGCGAGTGCCTTCGGGGAAAATGATGATCGAATGGCCAGCCCGCACCACATCGAAAATCGGCTCCAGCACATTGACGCCCGGCGCCGGATTGCGCTCGATCAAAACCGCGTTCAAACCCTTCTGAGAGATGTACGACAGAAAGCGGTTCTTGCCCCAATAATCGGCAGCGGCAACCGGTTTGACGTTGATACGAGCCTCTGGCGGCAATGCGGCGATGATCGCCAGGGTGTCCATGTGGCTGGTGTGATTAGCGTAATAGATGCGCTGGCGCGAAAGATCCGGCGGACTTTCCCAGCGGGCGGTTACGCCGATCAAAAAGCGCAGTACTGAAATCAGTGCATTACTGATCCACATGGGTGATTCCCTTCAATTGTCTGGAGATGGTCAGCGTGCGAGTGACGCAGGTGGCGACGGAACCGATGGCGATGATTGTCAGCGCAATCAGCAACACATAGTGCGTTGCATAGAGGCTTGCTTCGACCGCGTTTAACAACAGGCCGACGGTCATCACCGCCATCCGGTGCTGCTTGGCCATCGGTCCGATGAAGCTCTGCTTGAGCCCGAGCGAACCGCCAAACACTCGAACATACGCCGTAAGCGCGGCGGCCAATGCGGCGAACCAGCCCAGATCCGGCTGTCCAATGGCGTAGCCAAGCCCGACGATCAGGAGACTGTCTGCCACGCGGTCGGGGAACTCGTTGTACAAACTGCCGATAGCCGATTGCTTGCCGCCCTCTATTGCCACCATCCCGTCGAACAGATTGCACAACAGCCGCAATTGAATACCGATGACGCAGCAGATCGAGCCAGCCACCCCGTTGTCGATGTTCAGCGTCACCGCGCCGAAAAGTGCGAAGAGCATGCTGACGACGGAAATTTGATTGGGGGAAATGTCGCGTTTTACCAATTCGTCCGTGATGCGCCTCGCCCAGCCTGCCGAGCGCGTCTTGATGGGTCTTCTGTTTTCATCCATTTGCCAATGTCCGTATCAGTGATGAGTTGCGAGGTGTGTAGTGTGACCGTAGGCCGGGAATGGTGCTGGCCTATCTGCTTGTCTCTTCGGGTTCAGATCACCGCGCAGGTTTGCCCTAGAGTTCTGCGGTTAAACCGGGCAAATGTGTTTTTTTCCGGCGATGGACATGCAGTGGCGAGGTGCAAGTTTGAAGGTGACGAGAGCATCAGTACGTCCTTGTTGATCCGAGAGGGCTACACGATGGAATCAATATCGAGACGAAATGGCGCCCCCACGGCATGCCCTCCGGTCATTGCGGCAATCTCTGCATCGTTGTCCTGGGCGGCGGGAGGAATCATCGCCAGTTGTTCTTGAACAATGTTTTCCGGGTGAGCGTTCCAGCGCCGTAGGGTTTCCTGAACCCACTCGGGCTGGTCGGCGTGGCTGCCGTAAACGTCGGCCTCGGTAACTCGTTGGCGGCGCAAAGCCACCAGTCGAGCCTGGGTTATTTTGATCTTTTCTATTTCATTGTTGAGAACAGTGGTTTTGTGGTTTCTTTCCTCGTGGCGGACATAGGCGCTGGGGTGGGCTCGGATTTCGCGCTCAACTGCACGCAGTTGCTTTCCGATATTGTTCAATGCGCCACTCACCCAATCGAACTCCCGCGGCGTCACCAGTGAACGTTTCAGTTGCTGTGCCTCCTGCCAGCGGCGCAGGCTGGCCCAGCAGCCGGGAATGTAGCTGCCAACCATCGAGTGATCGCCCGCTGCGACGAGTTGCTCCAGAAATGAGCCACGCTTGGGCGATCCATCGATCTCTCGCAAGGCTTCGGCGCAGCCATGATCGTTGATGATGCTGCAACCCGGCTGCCAGAGAATGGATGACTTGTGTTCCCTGCCGAACACCACTGGCATGAAGTGGCGCAGTTCACCGTGATGGCCGTAATCGTCACCAAAGAAGTTGGTTATTCCCCAGACCAGCAAGGCAAACCCGGCGACCGGGTGAAGGGCCAACAACACTCCGTTGGCGGTGTACATCTGCTTGGGTTTGGCATAGGTGTTCATCCAGGTGGCGGGTACGCTGGGTACCGGGTCGTTCTGGTTGACGATGCGATGGTGGATCAGCGGCTGGGCGCTATTGATGAAGGTGGTGTCGCCGGTGCGAGGAGCGCCGTAGGTGTAGAGCACGATCTGCGGTAAGTATTGTGGATCGCGTCGCAGCATCTCGGACAAGATCAGTGCGATCGCCCCGCCCAGGCTGTGTCCGGTAATCAGCAGTTTTTGCCCGCTGTAGAATCTCTCCAGATAACTCACCACAAACGGGTAAACCGCTTGGGCGCCGCCGTAGAAACCGCGGTGTACCTTGCCTTCTCCTTCCTCAAAAGGAACCTGATAGGCATCTCCATCACGCATGGCATCGGGTCCCAGTTCGCTGGTTCCGCGTACGCTGATCAATATCAACTCGTCGTGATGGGTGATGAAGGCCTGGGTGTCTGTGCTGTTGTCTTTATCGCGATCATCGAAAAAGTGCAGTTTGGCCGGGTGCTCCTGCTGATCGCCCAAGTCGGGATTGTTTACCTCGGGATAGAGCAATGGATCGAACGGCACCACTTCCAGACGTTTCGAATAAGGCACCTCTTCATACAGCGGGTAATACTTCTTCGTTTGCGTGGCATCGACGTTCCACAACTCATCAAACTGCGGCAGGGCATGGCCGAACCAGTTGCCGCTGCTGGGTTGCAAGGGGAAACTCACGCTGTCGGTCTTGACCGGCTGTGTGTTCGGTTCCTGTCCGAAGTCGGTGTAACTCAGGGTTGCCATCAACGACAGTTGATAGAGATTGAGTGCGCAGAATTCGTTGCCGGTCGACAACATCGGGCGCAACGCCCTCATGGGGCGCACCTCCAGCACATGATGCTTGTTCGGCAGCAGGGCAATGCCTTTGGGTTTGGGCGGTGGCGGAAAAAACCCCAACTCGACCGTGGCCAGTTCTCCCTGACTGAAGATCGCGCTCGCGCCACTGTCCGGGGCGCTTGTATCACCCTGCGCGAAAGCTCTGGTTTTGGGGGCGGATCGCATGAGTTTGTGAACCACCATATTCGGCGGATCACTACGATGGGCCAGTGGTGGCAAGTGCGCCACATGTTTGACCAGTTCGCTCACTTCAACCTGGTAGTAGGCAGCGTTTGCGGCTACGTCTTTTGCGGGGTTGGCTTGGGTGCGCACGCCTGATTTGTTGAAGAAACGGGTTTTTTCGGCGCGGACCTGGAGTTCGGTGATGGGGAGGGGGTAGTGCTCTCTTGCCCTCAAATCTTTATAGAGTGGTTCTGTTCCGTTGAACGGCTGATTGAGCTTTAGTACCACTGGGCCACAGTAATGGTCATCTACCTTTCCGGAACCTGTGGCGTCCAGTTTGCCCGTGTAGACGGTATCTTCATAATCGATGATCTCGTAGGCCAAACCGGTGTAGGGTTTGCCGTCACCGAACTCGTCCACTAATTGAAAACTCGTCGAATGTCCACGCTTTGGGCAGGCATGGATGTTCCCTTGCATAAAAGCAGCGATGCTCGGATCTAACGGTTCAATGCTCATTGGGTCTCATCCTTGTTTTCCGTGCAGCCGGGGTAAATGGTGCAAACGCGCTCATCCACCATCCTGAAGGTGCTGAAGTCCTTGTAATTTCCATTGCAGTAACCACGCTGATCTTCCATGCCGTCACCCAAACAGCGCTTCCAGCCACCGGGAACTTCAACCCAGGTGTCACCCCAGCCGGGCCTTTCCTCATCAGCCAACTTGATCTTCAGCCTTACGGTTATTCCCGCTAGCTGAGTCAGCGTGTACGCCGTGGAAGGGCGGCTTTGCCCGACATTGCCCTGTGTATCTATTTTTTTGCATCTCAACATTTTTATGAGGTAACGCTTGGGACTGACGGTGCGAAAAAACCACATGCACTCACCGAAGAACTCAGCTGTCTCGTCATCTCTGAAAGTACCCATTTGTCGTTCCAGCAACTCCGGACGAACGGCAAATGAGGCGTAGTCATAGCTGCTGTTACTTCGTCCTGGGCCAAAAACGCCGATGACCTTGATCTCCACATGGTTAAGCACCAGCGGGCAGTCGCTCGCTGTTTTGTACAGCTCAATTTCCGCAGTGCTGACGTATTCCATATTGGGTTTATTGAAGCTGACCCAGAAATCCGGCTTTCCCGCCACTCTGCACGTTTCTCCTTCGAGGGGCAGGTAGATGGCTTTCAGTTCGTATTTGAAGTTGGGCGGGAAGTCAGGAACAAAGGTGAATGTGTTCGGTTTGCTGACAGCTGAGCAACCCACGGTCAGAGCAAGGCAAGTGCTCAATGTCAGACATTGAAGGATTCGTTTGAAGTGCAGGAAATACACCCGCGAATGCGGTGTTTTTTGATCCGTCATGGTATTGCATCCTTGTTTTCCGTGCAGTCGGGGTAAATGGTGCAAACGCGCTCATCCACCATCCTGAAGGTGCTGAAGTCCTTGTGATTTCCATTGCAGTAACCACGCTGATCTTCCATGCCGTCACCCAAACAGCGCTTCCAGCCACCGGGAACTTCAACCCAGGTGTCACCCCAGCCGGGCCTTTCGTCATCAGCCAACTTGATCTTCAGCCTTACGGTTATTCCCGCTAGCTGAGTCAGCGTGTACGCCGTGGAAGGGCGGCTTTGCCCGACATTGCCCTGTGTATCCATTTTTTTGCATCTCAACATTTTTATGAGGTAACGCTTGGGACTGACGGTGCGAAAAAACCACATGCACTCACCGAAGAATTCAGCTGTCTCGTCATCTCTGAAAGTCCCCATTTGTCGTTCCAGCAACTCTGGACGAACGGCAAATGAGGCGTAGTCATAGCTGCTGTTACTTCGTCCAGGGCCAAAAACGCCGATGACCTTGATCTCCACATGGTTCAGCGCCAGCGGGCAGTCGCTTACGGTTCTGTAAAGCGGGATTTCTGATGTGCCTTCATATTTCATGTTGGTTTTATTGAACCCAAGCTGAGTGCCTTTTCCACCCGGCACCGAGCATGTCTGATCTTTGGCGGGCACGTAGGTGGCCGTCAGGTCGTACTTGAAGTTGGGCGGGAAGTCCGGAACAAAAGTAAAAGCGTTCGGTTTGCCCGCAGCCGAACAACCCACGCTCAGTGCGAGGCAACTGCCAATTGCCAGAAATCGAAATGCACCGCTCATAAACGAACCTCCCCCTGCCAATACAGCACCTGCTGATACACCCGCTCAAAATGCGCCGCCGGGTCTTCTTCAGGTTTTGGCAGCCACGACTTGGGCGGCAGATACCCCGGCAGCTGCAAACTCTGGGTCAGCAAGAAATGCACTTGCTCCGTTGCTTGCCAGCCCCACAGGCGAGTCCGCTGGATCTGCCCCCATAACCAGTCATCCACATTCAGTTGCTCCGCGAGTCTGGTCATCGCCTCGGTGTGTTCGCCAACCAGATAGCGGCGGGCGTTATCGAACAGCACGTTGGCGTAAACCAGCTCCGATTTCGGGGTCAGTAGCCACGGCGGATCGGCCGGCAATGGGTGTACGCCGGGATCGGGATTGTCGGCGACCCTCCATTGCCCGTCGTGCCAGTAGCAGACGCTGGTCATCGGCCCCAGAAAATCGGCGTACTGCTCTGGTTGCAGATGGGCGAGCGCGCGGCCCAGTACGCGATTGTCTTGTACGCGATACAGCGCCTGGCTGGGAGGCTCACCGGTAATCAGTCGCTCGCGCCAATGCGCGGCCAAAACCTCCAGCTCGACGAGGCTGGCGCTTGCCAGCCAGCCCCAGTTCCGCTGGGGCCTGTCGAGCAGGGTCTGGATCGCTGGATTACGAATGGAATCAATCTGAAACAGCAACGGCCCCGACTGCGCCAGTGCGTTCGCCGCCGTCCCGACATACAGATTGCGATACTGCTCAACACCCAGTTCGCTTAGCAGTGCAGCCCGTTCATCCATCTGACCCTCGATATCGAGCATCAGATAGAGATCGCGCTCGGCTCGATGCTGCTCTTGCAGCCATTGTTCGATTGGCTTCATGCGACTTCTCCAATCGGGCACTGCCCCGCCAGGCACGCCTCGCAGAGCGGGCAGTAATCGGCCGCCTGCTGGCGGGCGGCGCTGACGATGGACAACGGTGTGGCGATGGCAGGGATGCTCCGGCTGGCCATAGCCTGCAAGGCTTGAACCGGTGCGATGCCCGCCATGGGCGCGCCGCCCTCGACGATGGGTACGCTGCTGAAAATTCCGGCAGCGTTGATCACGATGTGATGACCACCCGCCGTTAGCGTGAGGCTCATGCCCGCGTCGATCACCACGTTGCTGGCGGTGATGTGCGCCTGCTGTCCGGCCTGAATCACCAGTGCCCCGACGGACTGACTGCTGGTTCCGCTTACCGTCAACAGGTCATCGGCATTGATCACCGTGCTGCGTACACCGTGAATGGTGCGCAACTCCTTACCCTTGATCAGGCTGGTGCTGTCATTGCCAACCTGTTCAAAGTGGTCTCGTGTGATCAGGCTGTGACTGTCATTGAGGACTAATTGCTCGATGTCGCGCTGGGCGCGGAGGTAGATTTTTTCCTGTCCGGCACGGTCTTCTATCGACAACTCGTTATAGCCACCGTTACGCGGCGAGCTTTGACTGCGCAGCACAGTTCGGGTCTTGTTTTCGGGCAGTTGATGAGCGACGGACTTGATCTTGTTGGGTACGCAGCCAGTGATCAGCGGTTTGTCTGGATCACCCTCCTCAAAGAGTACGACCACTTCCATTCCGATCCTCGGAACAGTCACTGCGCCAAAACCTTCACCCGCCCAATTTGATGCCACGCGCAGCCAGCAACTGCTTTTTTCGCTATTGAGTTCGGTACGATCCCATGGGAATTCAACCCGAACCCGGCCGTACTCATCGCAAAAAATGTCCTCGCCGGGCGGGCCGGTGACACGGGCGGTCTGGCACACCAGCACGGGTTTTCGCGGGGGTAGAGGCGGGCGATAAAACACCTCCGCCGGAATGGCTGTGAAGGTGTTGCGATAGCCTTGGGTAAAGCCATCGGCAGGTTTGACGTCGCTGCTGGCCTCCTCCAATGATTGCGGTTGCTTGCCTTCGTGGATAAGGCTCACCAGTAACCACAGATCGTTGCAGTCCGGGCGCGGGTGCCCGGTCAGGTCAAACAGGTAGCCGCTGCGCAGGGTGGCCTGATTGCTTTTGCCTTCGACCAATAGATAGTCGCGACGGTGCCGCTCCAAGGCCTGGCGGGCCAGTTGTTTGGCATTTTTCTCTGATGTCATCAACAGCGGGTAGCGATAGTCCTCGAGCTCGGGTGTGAACTCTGCAGTGAAGCGACTTTCCAGCAACAGGCTCGGTCGCTTCAGGTCATAGTCGCGTCGGGTGACGGTGCTGGTACGAGTGTTGAACCGCATGGACAAGTGATTGACCACCTGATGCTGCGCAACCATGCCACTGTCTGGCTGAAATGGGGTTGGGCCCAGCGACGGGGAAAACACCGGACTGTCGCTGAACACCAGCAAATGCCCGTTCGGCGAGTGCTGGTGATGCCAGGCGATACCGTCTTCGGCACATAGACGCTGGATGAACACGAAGTCGCTTTCGCCGTACTGCGTGCAGTATTCACGCTCCGGGTTGGGGATGATATTGAAGGTGAAGTCGTCCGGCTGAATGCCATGCCCCTTGAGTACCCGTGCGATGATCTGCGGCACCGTAAGATTCTGAAAAATCCGCTGATCCTGACTGAACTGCAAATAGTGCAACGCCGGCACCAGCGTCAGCTCATAGCGAGTCAGGCGTTTACCGGACTCTGCCACCATCACATCTTCGATACGCCCGTGAAGACCTTCGCCATTGAGGCCGAATTGTAGAAACGCAGGCTGGCTGAGCAGGCTCTCCAGATCGAAGTCCGGATGCTCGCTGACCAGTTCGATTCGGAGGGAGTAAAGCTGGCTGATGGCTTCGCTGCCGTTAAAGGCAAGCACCTTGAAGTCGTGCCGAACGGCGGGGATTTGCAGGGTGAATAGCGCGCAATTGCCTGCATTGAACATACGCTTGTCCTTAAGCAAGTGAGTCGATGCGCGGTGTTCGATCGTCCGTGATCGCCACGCAAAAAGAATTTGCCAAGCCAAGCTAGCAACGCGGGAAATAAAATGATGTAAGAAGTATCTCTGACATTTGTCAGAGTATTCCGGGCATGAAGTGGCTGGGTGAATTGAAGGAAAGGACTGTAGGAAAGAACTTCGATAATTATTGAGTTAGCACGGATGTGCAGTATTTGCGGGGGCGTAAAGTTTCAAAAATATGAATTGCCATCAAATTGATGGCACTTTTGTAGTTGACCGTTGTCACCAGTGAGTTATGGGTAGCAACCAGCAAATTTTCAGAAGAGTCCTACTTCTATTTTTTCAAAGTGTTGTCATGCTTGCCGCCGTGAAATGGAGTGGGCGTTCGGGTCGGTGCGGTCAAGCTCGATCGGGCCGCTCTGGATCAGGGGTTCTGAGGGGGCAGGGAAAATGCATGCAATATAAATCGATGTCAGGGAATCCCTTGTCATATATAGGGCGATCTCCTACAAGCGCCAATCAACAGTTCGTCTTGTTGTTTAACCGGATGCTTGCTAGTGGCCATCATAGTGATTACGATGCGCCCACTTGAAAGAGCACACACTCAATTGGATGAGTTCTGTCACTGCTCTTCGATACTGTCCCGCGCCGCCGTATCTCCAATTGGCGCCTGACTGTAATCCTTAATAAAGGCCATGGATGTCCTACTCAAGCAAACTTTCCGCCCATTACCTCGAACTCGCCAAAGTCTCTGTTTCCAAAGAGAATTTCGCGGGCGAAGACGTTCGTTTTTCGAGCGAATTCGAGGCACTGGAAAGCGAGCTG
>NZ_JBIWAL010000013.1:118234-119567 GCF_044760045.1 Pseudomonas sp. NPDC098747
ATCGACAGGCTGAAAATTCGCGAAAACAGCGAAAACCTCCTGCGTACCCAATCCAAGGATTTGCGTGTCGGCGCCTGGCTGACCTGGTCGCTTTACCAGCGTGAATCCTTCCCCGGGCTGCTTGCCGGCCTTGGTTTACTGCACCACTTGTCGGAAAACCACTGGGCCGACGTTCACCCGCTTAAACCCCGCACACGTGCCGCTTCCATTGGCTGGCTGGTGCCGCGTCTTGAGCAGGTCATCACCGAAAACATTGCGATCAAAGAGCAGTTGCCAATGTTTCGGCAGCTCTCCGAGCACCTTTCCGGTCTCGAAGCCGCTTGCGCTGAGCATCTGGGCGACGACTCGCCACTGTTGCTGCCAATCTCCCGTCGCCTGAAAACCATGATCCAGCGCGCTGCCGACAACCAGCCGGCGCCCGGCGTAGTGGGTGCGGCGGTGGCGCAGGTCAAGCAGGCGGCGAGTCAGCTGCTGACGCCCGGCGCGCCGATCGACAACGAAAGAGATGCCCACAAAGCACTGCGCGCCCAGCAGGAAAGCGCCCGGCCGTTGTGCGCATGGTGGCTCAAGCAAAAGGCCACCGACCTGCGCGCCCTGCGCCTCAACCGCACACTGCTGTGGATGACCATCGACGCGGTGCCAGAGCGCAATGCCGAGCAGATCACCGTGTTGCGCGGTCTGCCGCTCGATAAGCTGAAGCTCTATCAAGACCGATTCGATCAGGGCAAATACGCAGACCTGCTGGTGGAACTGGAGGCGAGCCTGGCGAAGGCGCCGTTCTGGTTCGATGGCCAGAGGATGGTCTGGGAATGCCTCCAGAACCTCAACGCCGAGCTGGCCATGCGCGAAGTGGAAATCCACTTCGCGCTTTTGATTCAGCGCCTTCCCGGCATTGTCGAATTGCGTTATCACGACGGCGCGCCGTTTGCCGATCCGTCCACCCGGGCGTGGATCGCCGCCAACGTCATGCCGCACCTGCAAAGCGCCAGTGCGCCGCGCAAGGTCGAAAGCGACAACGTCGAAACCCAGCCAGCCTGGGAAAAAGCCCTCGAAGAAGTCTTGCCGACTCTGCGCAAGGAAGGCCTCAAGCCTGCCGTGCAGATTCTCAAGCAAGGGCTGCAATCGTCCCACGGCGGGCGCGAGCGCTTCTTCTGGCAGTTCGCACTCGCAAGGCTGTGCTTCATGGCCAAGAAATACGAACTGGCCAAGAACCAGTTGGAAACCCTCGATCAGACATTACAGGACTCAGGCCTGCACGCCTGGGAGCCCGATCTTGCATTGGAAGTGCTGCACCTGCTGCACAGTTGCTGCGAGTTGTTGCCGCAGAACCATG
>NZ_JBIWAL010000013.1:119577-120254 GCF_044760045.1 Pseudomonas sp. NPDC098747
CACCAACGCATCAACGTCACCTTCAAACCCGCCACCGGCGGTGCTCAGGAAGAGATTGAACTGCCGCTGAAACTGCTGGCAATCGGTGACTACACCCACCGCAAGGACGAGCGCAAGATCGAAGATCGCAAGCCGATCAGCATCGACAAGATGACCTTCGACGAAGTGCTGGCCAAGCAAGAGCTTAGCCTGACGATGAACGTGCCGAACCGTCTGCAGGAAGAAGGCAGCACTGAAGAGTTGGGCGTGCAACTGCGCGTCAATTCGATGAAGGACTTCAACCCGGCCAGCCTGGTCGAGCAAGTGCCTGAGCTGAAAAAGCTGATGGAACTGCGTGACGCGCTGGTGGCCCTCAAAGGCCCGCTGGGTAACGCACCTGCTTTCCGTAAAGCCATCGAAGGCGTGCTCGCCGACGACGAATCCCGCGGTCGCGTACTCGGTGAGCTGGGCCTGAACGCCGCAGCCACCGACGCCTGAACCCAGCAGCCAAGGAAGCCAACACAATGAGCACTAGCGCAGCACAAGAGAAAGGCGCCGCCAGCGGCGAGTACAGCATTCTCGACAGCATCATCGCCGAAACCCGCCTGACGCCGGACGACGAAGCCTACGACATCGCCAAGCGCGGTGTGTCGGCTTTCATCGAAGAGCTGCTCAAGCCGCAGAACAACGGTGAGCCG
>NZ_JBIWAL010000014.1:0-23546 GCF_044760045.1 Pseudomonas sp. NPDC098747
CCCAGCTTGTTGTTTACCAGGAAGCCGATGCCGTCGTAGTAAGTAATGAAGCCCGGGAATTTCAGGCCCATGCCCGCGTCACGGGAACTGGTCATGGTGGTGTTGCGCGACAGGATGTCGATCTCGCCGGACTGCAGCGCGGTGAAGCGCTCCTTGGCGTTCAACTGACTGAACTTGACCTTGGTCGCGTCGCCGAAAACGGCAGCGGCCACTGCGCGGCAGAAGTCAGCGTCGATCCCGAGAATCTTGCCGGTAGCGTCCGGTACCGAGAAGCCCGGCAGACCGTCGCTCACGCCACATTGCACGAAACCTTTCTTCTGCACGGCATCCAGGGTTGCACCCGCCTGAGCGAACCCGCTGACGCCGAGTACTGCTGCTGCAGTCACGATCGCCAGAGTGGATTTCAACATCTTCATTCAAACCTCCAGTTTTGCTCTTGTTGTGTCGGAGCTTGAGTCCAGTCGCACCCTTTTGAGGCGGTGTTGACCCTTGTTGGCTTTTTATTGGGTCAACCGACGTAAAGACCTTCGCTATGAGTCTTTCAGGAGAAAATCCACATCATGGACAACTCACTTCTCACCAATCGGCCGAACGGGCTGTAGCCCTTTCACATTCGCTAAGCCCGTAGCGGCCATTGGCGAACATCCATTACCGGATTCTTTGCATCCCATCGTCAGGCGTTCACTGATAGTGTTACCGCCAGACGCAGGATCGGTTGCACGCTTCAAGCCATAGCAAAGCCCGTACCACACCGGCGGCTGAAGCACATAAGCGACAGGTCAATAGCAAAACTTGTAACCTTGCGACATCTTCTTAACGGATCAACCGGGCGCGCACTTCAATCACGCACTCAATGAGAGCGCCCGCACACAATTGGAGCAGCCATGACCGAGCCCTTGATTCTTCAGCCTGTTAAGCCCGCAGACGCCTGCGTGATATGGCTGCACGGCCTCGGCGCCGATCGCTATGACTTCCTGCCGGTCGCCGAGGCGTTGCAGGAAAGTCTGCTGAGCACGCGCTTCGTGCTGCCACAGGCGCCGACACGCCCTGTGACAATTAATGGCGGATACGCCATGCCGAGCTGGTACGACATTAAAGCGATGAGCCCGGCGCGAGCGATCGATCGCGATGAGCTGGAAGCCTCCGCCGATCACGTCATCGAATTGATCGAAAACGAGCGCGCCAGCGGAATAGACGCCTCGCGGATTTTTCTCGCGGGTTTCTCCCAGGGCGGCGCCGTGGTCTATCACAGCGCTTTTGTGAAATGGCAGGGGCCGTTGGGGGGCGTGATGGCGTTGTCGACGTATGCACCGACTTTCAGTGAAGAACTGCAGTTATCCGCCAGTCAGCAACGAATTCCGGTGCTGTCGCTGCACGGTCAGTTCGACAATGTGGTGCAAAACTCCATGGGCCGTACAGCATATGAGTATCTGAAAGCCCATGGTGTCACCGTGACATGGCAGGAATACCCAATGGAGCACGAAGTGTTACCCGAGGAGATTCGCGATATCGGCACCTGGCTGAGCGAACGCCTGCGCTGATTATCCGCACTACGTTCGCCCGTTGATCATCACACTACGCCGCGCCCGTTTCTTGCATTACACTGGCCGGCGTACATTCCTTAACCAATTGATGAGATGACCGTGCTCGAAGCACTCAAGAAAATGTTCGGTAAAAGCGAGGCTGAGCAGCTCGCGCCAGTTACCCGTGCGCCGTCGCACGCCCCCGGTCATCGCAACGATGCCCCGCAGGCCGACCGCCCCGCTCCCGCAGCGACACCGAAGCAAGAACCGCAACTTGCACCGGCCGCGCCAATCGCCGCCGAGCCTGCCCGCAGCGAAGCGCCAAAACCGCTCAAGCCACGTCGCGAACCCAAGCCCAAGGCACCGGTTATCCCGTGGAAACTCGAAGACTTCGTCGTCGAGCCTCAGGAAGGCAAAACCCGCTTTCACGATTTCAAGCTTTCGCCAGAACTGATGCACGCCATTCAGGACCTGGGCTTTCCTTATTGCACGCCGATCCAGGCGCAGGTGCTGGGTTTCACCCTCGCTGGCAAAGACGCCATCGGCCGCGCCCAGACCGGCACCGGTAAAACCGCCGCGTTCCTGATCTCGATCATCACTCAGTTGTTGCAGACCCCGCCGCCGAAAGAACGGTACATGGGCGAACCCCGTGCGCTGATCATCGCGCCGACCCGTGAGCTGGTGGTGCAGATCGCCAAGGACGCCGCCGACCTGACCAAGTACACCGGCCTGAACGTGATGACGTTTGTCGGTGGCATGGACTTCGACAAGCAGCTCAAGCACCTCGAAGCGCGTCACTGCGACATCCTCGTCGCGACCCCGGGCCGTTTGCTCGACTTCAACCAGCGCGGCGACGTGCATCTGGACATGGTCGAAGTGATGGTGCTGGACGAAGCCGACCGCATGCTCGACATGGGTTTTATCCCGCAGGTTCGGCAGATCATTCGCCAGACTCCACCGAAGGCCGAACGCCAGACGCTGCTGTTCTCCGCGACCTTCACCGAAGACGTGATGAACCTGGCCAAGCAATGGACCACCGACCCATCGATCGTCGAGATCGAGTCGCAGAACGTGGCCAACGAAAACGTCGAGCAGCACATCTATGCCGTGGCCGCTGCCGACAAATACAAATTGCTCTTCAACCTGGTCAACGATAACGGCTGGGAACGGGTGATCGTGTTTGCCAACCGCAAAGACGAAGTGCGCCGTATCGAAGAACGCCTGGTGCGCGATGGCATCAACGCCGCGCAATTGTCCGGCGATGTACCGCAGCACAAACGCATCAAGACGCTGGAAGGCTTCCGTGAAGGCAAGATTCGCGTGCTGGTCGCCACCGATGTCGCCGGTCGCGGCATCCACATCGACGGTATCAGTCACGTTATCAATTTCACCCTGCCGGAAGTACCGGACGACTACGTGCACCGCATCGGCCGTACCGGTCGTGCCGGCGCCGATGGCGTGTCGATCAGCTTCGCTGGCGAAGACGACTCCTATCAGTTGCCGTCCATCGAAGAGAAGCTCGGTCACAAGATCAGCTGTGAAACACCTCCAACGCATCTATTGCGTGCAGTTGAGCGCAAGCGTCCAGAGTAAGTGACACGATAGAAGAGAGG
Source organism: Pseudomonas sp. NPDC098747 (assembly GCF_044760045.1). Classification (NCBI taxonomy): domain Bacteria; kingdom Pseudomonadati; phylum Pseudomonadota; class Gammaproteobacteria; order Pseudomonadales; family Pseudomonadaceae; genus Pseudomonas; species Pseudomonas sp. NPDC098747. Next base: position 3,137 of record NZ_JBIWAL010000014.1, read on the forward strand.
CGCAGCCGGCAACGGACTGCGCTTTTTTTTCGTCCGGATTTTTCAACAGGCGCTTGCCCGACAAAACTAAAAGTCCATAATAGACAAATAAGTTTAGTTTTCGCTTTCGGAGCCTGACATGTCCAGTACGCCTTACGTGATCGACCAAACCCAGGCCCGTGAGCTGCTGGCCCGCATCGATGTGCCGCAGATCCTGCGCAAGCTGTTCCGTGATCTCGCTGCCGGTAACGCAGTACAACCCGCGCAGCAACTGGTTGAGTTCCCGCAGGGTGCTGGCGATTTCATCAACTATCTGGGCGTGCTGGCCGAAGACGGCGTGTACGGCGTGAAGACCTCGCCGTACATCGTTCGCGAGCAAGGCCCGTTGGTGACCGCGTGGACATTGTTGATGTCGATGCAGACCGGCCAACCGTTGCTGCTGTGCGATGCCGGCGAACTGACCACCGCGCGTACGGCTGCGACCACCGCAGTGGCCGTCGATGCCCTCGCCCCGCTGGATGCGCGGCGACTGGCGATCATCGGCAGCGGCAAAGTCGCGCAGGCGCATCTGCATTACGTGAAGTCGCTGCGCGACTGGCAAAGCATCAGTGTGTATTCGCCGAGCCTGCATGAGGACCCTGAAACTCAGGCGCTTCTCAAAGCCATTGCGCCCGAGCTGACGATTGCCACAAGCCGTGAAGCCGCCCTCGCCGATGCCGACGTGATCATGCTCTGCACCTCATCTGCGGGGCCGGTGATTGACCCGGCAATATTGAGCAAACCCGCGCTGATCACCTCGATCAGCACCAACGCCCCCCGTGCCCATGAAGTGCCACCGCAAAGCCTCAACGACATGCAGGTGTTCTGCGACTATCTTCTGACCACGCCGACTTCGGCGGGCGAGATGCTGATTGCCGTTGAACAACATGGCTGGAGCAAGGATTCAATCATGGGGGACCTCGCCGATCTGCTCAGTGAAAAAGTGCAACGCCCCGGCTACGACCGCCACGTGTTTTTCCGCTCGATCGGGCTGGGCCTGGAAGACATCGCCCTGGCCAATGCGGTTTATCGCCTGCACCAACAGAATTGAATTCAATGCAGTCCCTGTGGGAGCGAGCTTGCTCGCGAAAGCGGCGTCACCTTCGAGAACATAGCAACCTGACACGACGCCTTCGCGAGCAAGCTCGCTCCCACAGGGGGTGGGCGCACTTCAATATTTTGAATCCCAGGAGAATTTCATGAGCCAGGCAGATTTCATCATCATCGGCGGCGGGATTGCCGGTGCTTCCACCGGTTTCTGGTTGTCGCCCCACGCCAAAGTGATCGTGCTGGAGCGTGAATCTCACCCGGCCTATCACTCCACCGGACGCTCCGCCGCCCTGTTCACCGCCGCTTACGGCACACCGCAGGTACGCGCACTGACTCAGGCCAGCCGCGAGTTTTTCGACCAGCCCCCGGCCGGTTTCTGCGAGCACCCGCTGCTGACCCCGCGCGGCGAGATGACCGTGGATTTCACCGGTGACGCCGCCGAACTCAATAACCAGTACCTGAGCGCCAAAGCCACGGTGCCGGAAATGCAACGGCTCAGCGCCGACGAAGCCTGCGCGCGCCTGCCGATCCTGCGCCGGGAAAAAGTCCACGGGGCGATTTACGACCCGACGGCCTGCGATATCGACACCGATGCCCTGCATCAGGGCTACCTGCGTGGTATCCGCCGCAACCACGGCGAGGTGCATACCGACTGCCAAGTGCTGAGCCTTGAGCGCGATGCCAACAATGTCTGGCAGGTGCAGACCAACGGCCAGACCTTCAGCGCTCCGGTGATCATCAACGCTGCCGGCGCCTGGGCTGACAAGATCGGCGCACTGGCCGGCGCACAATCGCTGGGGCTGCAACCGAAACGCCGCGCCGCGTTCATCTTCGCAGGCCCCGAAGGCGTCGACATTCATCACTGGCCGATGCTGGTCAGCCTCGACGAATCGTTCTACATGAAGCCCGATGCCGGCATGTTCCTCGGTTCGCCGGCCAACGCCGACCCGGTCGAACCCCACGACGTGCAACCGGAAGAACTGGACATCGCCATGGGCATCTATCAGATCGAAGAGGCCACCACGCTAACCATCCGCCGCCCGACCCGTACGTGGGCCGGCTTGCGCAGTTTCGTGGCCGACGGTGATTTGCTCAGCGGTTTCGATCAGCAGGTGCCGGGATTGTTCTGGGTCGCAGCCCAAGGCGGATACGGTATTCAGACTTCACCAGCGATGGGCCAGGCCAGCGCGGCGCTGGTGCGTGGTCTGCCGCTGCCCGAGCAACTGCGTCAGTTCGGCCTGAGCAGCAGCATGCTCTCGCCTGCCCGGCTTACCTGATCGACCATCGAGGTGACGCGCCCAACCGATTGCGGCAAACTCGCAGCGCCCCTGTTCATGTGGGCGCTGACGCTGCCTGGAGCTCCACTGTCATGACCGCCCCTGAATTCGACCCGGGACTGGATAACTTCCGGGCCATCGCCGACGCCATCGCCACGCTGTTTTTCCCCCACGCCGAGGTGGTGCTGCACGATTTGCGTACACAAAAAGTCGATTACATCGCCAACAACCTGTCCAAACGCGAGATCGGTGACGAGTCGTCACTCGAAGACATGCTCAGCGAAGATGTCAGCGAGCGGAACATCGGCCCGTATGAAAAGCTGAACTGGGATGGTCAGAAAATTCGCAGCCTGAGCAGCGTAATGCGCGACAGCGAGGGTCTGCCGCTGGCGGTGCTGTGCATCAATCTGAATATTTCGCTGTTCGAGAATGCCAAGGCTGCGCTGGATCTGTTCCTGTCGCCGAGCAAACTGATCCCGCAACCGGACTCACTGTTTCGCGATGACTGGCAAGAGCGCATCAACACTTTCCTGCATGCCTGGCTGCGCGAACGGCAACTGAGCCTGAATCTACTGACCCGCGATCACAAACGTGAGCTGGTGCTGGCGCTGCATGCCGAAGGCGCGTTCAAGGGCAAGAGTGCGTCGAACTATGTGGCCAATGTGCTGAACATGGGGCGGGCGACGGTGTACAAGCATTTGAAAGAGCTGAAGGGCTGAAGATTTGCAGTGAATGTCACGGCCTCTTCGCGAGCAAGCTCGCTCCCACAGTGATCGATTCGTACACATAATTCATGTGCAACGCAAAACCTGTGGGAGCGAGCTTGCTCGCGAAAGCGGACTATCAGTCGCCGTAGATATCCGACTTGAAATACTTGTCGGAAATCTTCTGATATTCGCCACTCGCGCGAATCCCATCAATGGCCGTGTTCAGCTCGGACACCAACTCACCATTACCCTTGCGCACCGCAATACCCGCCCCTTCACCGACATACTTCGGATCCTTCAGCTCCGGCCCGACAAACGCATAGCCCTTGCCGCGAGGCATCGTCAGAAAGTCGTTCAGCGGAATGGTGTCGGCAAAAATCGCATCGAGGCGACCGGCTGCCAAATCCATGTAGATCTCTTCGTTGTTGCTGTAGCGCTTGACGTTGATGCCCTTGGGCTCAAACACCTCGGTGGCATAGCGGTCAGTGGTGGTTGCGCGCTGCACGCCGACGTTTTTGCCCTTGAGGCTGGCGTACTGGTCGTCGACCGTGGCGCCGTCCTTCATCACCAGACGCGAAGAGGTGAAGTAATACTTGTGGGTGAAATCCACCGACTTCTTGCGATCTTCGTTGATGGTCATGGACGACAGGGCCATGTCGATTTTCTTCACTTTCAGCGAAGGAATCAGGCCATCAAACTCACCTTCGACCCACACGCACTTGACCTTCATCTGTGCGCACAAGGCGTTGCCGATGTCGTAGTCGAAACCGACAATTTCGCCTTTGTCGGTTTTCGAAGCGAATGGCGGGTAGGCAGCTTCGATGCCGATGCGCAGGGTTTTCTCGGCAGCGAACACGCTGCTGCACGCCAACAGGCTGAGCGCCAGACCGGTGATGAGGGGGAGTTTCTTCATGTTCGTTCTCTCGCGGGTTGTTGTTGGTTTGGCAAGATGAAGAAGAGCAGCTGGGAGCGGGGAGCTACGAGCGGCAAGATTGAAGCTTTTTTGTACTTGGAAATCCATATTGGACTTATAGGTACAAGTCGTCAATTAGGGAGGAGAGAGTGTCTGCGAGGTTTTTGGTGTTGCAGATGGCCCCTTCGCGAGCAAGCTCGCTCCCACATTGGATTTGTGAACGGCGCAGATCCACTGTGGGAGCGAGCTTGCTCGCGAAGACTTTCTGGAGGGCACTGAAGAACTTACTTTTTCCAGCGATCCGCCGCCGCATGATCACTGTCGCGCCCTTCCACCCAACGCGGACCGTCACTGGTGTTTTCTTTCTTCCAGAACGGTGCACGGGTTTTCAGGTAATCCATGACGAAGGCGCAGGCATCGAACGCAGCCTGGCGGTGGGCGCTGGCAGCGCCGACGAACACGATCGGCTCGCCCGGTTCGAGCACGCCGATGCGGTGCAGCACTTCCAGTTTCAACAACGGCCAGCGCTGCTCGGCCTCGATGGAGATCTTGCCGAGGGCTTTTTCAGTCATGCCTGGATAGTGTTCGAGGAACATCCCCGCCACATCCAGCCCATCGTTAAAGTCGCGCACGTAACCGACGAAGCTCACCACTGCGCCGACGCCGACATTGGCCGCATGCATCGCGTTGACTTCAGCGCCCGGATCGAACGGCGTGGCCTGCACACGAATCGCCATGGCTCAGCCTCCCGTCACGGTTGGGAAGAACGCCACTTCATCGCCATCAGCCACCGGCTCGTCGAGCTGGCACAAGTCTTCGTTGCGCGCGCACATCAGGTTCTGCTCGCTCAACACCTCGGCGCCGTCACGCTGCGCCAACAGCGCGCGCACGTCATCGATGGTGGAGAAATTACCTTCGACCAGCACCGAGTCCACGCCCAGCGCTTCACGGTAACGAGCAAAAAACTTAACGGTCAGCTTCATGCTTGATCCGCCTGAAAGTGCCCGCTCTTGCCGCCGACCTTTTCCAGCAGACGCACGCTTTCGATGATCATGCCGCGGTCCACCGCTTTGCACATGTCATAGATGGTCAGCGCGGCGACGCTGGCGGCAGTCAGCGCTTCCATCTCGACGCCGGTCTGCCCGGACAATTTGCAACGGGCGACGATGCGCACGGCATCTTCGCCTTCAGCGCTGAGTTCGACTTTGACGCCGGTGAGCATCAGCGGATGGCACAGAGGAATCAGATCGCTGGTTTTCTTCGCCGCCTGAATGCCGGCAATGCGCGCAACGGCGAACACGTCGCCTTTGGGATGGCCGCCACTAACGATCATCTGCAACGTTTCGGGGAGCATGCGCACCAGCGCTTGAGCCGTCGCCTCACGGAACGTCACGGCTTTTTCAGTGACGTCGACCATGTTGGCGCGACCTTGGGAATCGAGATGAGTCAGCACGGGATTACTCCTGATCAGGAGCGTGGATTGTAAACCTGCGAGTCAAATTTCCGCATCATTGATTATGAAATAACCACCGTCCCTGTGGGAGCGAGCTTGCTCGCGAAGGCGGTGTGTCAGGTAGGTGGTTGTTGACTGACACTACCTCTTCGCGAGCAAGCTCGCTCCCACACTTGGGTTTGGGAATGACGCATAAAAAAACCGGGCGGCTTTTTCGGCCGCCCGGTTTGTTGTGAAGGGTTACAAATGCGTTTCGGCGTATTCGGCCAGAATCGAGCGAGGCACCCCTTGCAGGGTGATGTGCACACCGTTAGGGAAATCCTTGAAGCGTTCGGTCAAGTAGGTAAGCCCGGAACTGGTCGCGGACAGGTAAGGGGTATCGATCTGTGCAAGGTTACCCAAGCACACCACTTTGGAACCGGCGCCGGCACGGGTGATGATGGTTTTCATCTGGTGCGGCGTGAGGTTCTGGCATTCGTCGATCAGGATCAGGCTCTGCTGGAAGCTGCGACCACGAATGTAGTTGAGCGATTTGAACTGCAACGGCACTTTGCTGAGGATGTAGTCGACGCTGCCATGGGTGTTTTCATCATCCATGTGCAACGCTTCGAGGTTGTCAGTGATGGCGCCCAGCCAAGGCTCCATTTTTTCCGCTTCGGTGCCGGGCAGGAAGCCGATTTCCTGATCCAGCCCCTGCACGCTGCGAGTGGCGATGATGCGCCGATAACGCTTGCTGACCATGGTTTGCTCGATCGCAGCGGCCAACGCCAGAATGGTTTTACCGGACCCGGCCGCACCCGAGAGGTTGACCAGATGGATGTCCGGATCGAGCAGCGCATACAGCGCCAGGCTCTGGTAGATGTCACGAGGTTTCAGGCCCCAGGCTTCCTGGTGCAAAAGGGGTTCCTGATGCAGATCGAGAATCAGCAGACGGTCTTCTTCAATCTCCTTGATCCAGCCAACAAAGCCCTGTTCGTCGATGATGAACTCGTTGATGTGCACCGCCGGCAGGTTGTCGATCAGCTTCACCTGGTGCCAGGTGCGGCCGTGGTCCTGACGGGTTTCAACCTTGCTCACGAGGTCCCAGAAAGAGCCGGTCATGTTGTGATAACCGTTGGGCAGCAGGGAAACGTCATCGACCAGTTGGTCGGTGCTGTAATCCTCGGCCGCGATCCCGCAGGCGCGCGCCTTGAGGCGCATATTGATGTCTTTGGTCACCAGCACCACAGGTTTCTGTGGGTCACGGGTGTGCATATCAATGAGTTGGTTAATGATTTTGTTGTCGTTCAGATGCTCAGGCAGAATCAGGCTCGACTCGGCCTGCTTGCTCATCAGAATTGACAGCAAGCCCTTCGGCCCGCCCTTTCCGCGCTGAATGGGCACGCCCAGTTCGACGTCCTCGGGGGACGCATCCCCCAGGGTCTTGTCGATCAGCCGGATGGCCTGACGGCATTCGGCGGCAACGCTGTGATGCCCGCTCTTGAGCTTGTCCAGCTCTTCGAGCACGGTCATCGGGATCGCGACGTGGTGTTCTTCGAAATTAAGCAGGGCGTTTGGATCGTGAATCAGTACGTTGGTATCGAGTACATAAAGGATTGGCTGGTTGGAAGGGCTACGTCCGTGATCATCCATACTCGGTCACCTTTGTCAGAGCCATTCGACGCAATACCTCTACAGTGCTGCGCCTCGAAGTGACTGCCGATTCATCTGCCGGGCTTTTATTGAAAGAGGCAGGTGACTTGCACACAAAGTGGGTCTTGGAAGACGCCACCTGTGTTGCAGGTTTCGGCGGTCTGTCTTCGTAATACTCCAAAAACCATGACAGGAAAAAGCACTTTGACGGTTTTTTGAAGTTTATTTTGCAAAGTGACGAATAGCCCTTGGCGGACTGCCCGCCCCCCGTTAGAGTCGGAAGTCCACCTGCATTGAATTCCGCAAAAAATCACCCCAAGCCCAATGTTTCCGGGCTTTCTTCGTTTCTCATCGAAACGCGTCCTGACAGTCTTCCCAGCCGATGCCGCTTTGCGCGATTTGCGTGATCAGCCACGGCATGGCGGTCTTCACCGCATCCTGCTTCATGTTGAAATTGATCACTCCATGACGCCACAACAGCATCAAGGTCAGCACTCGTTGTGCACTTTGCGGGCCTTTGAGTTTGCCGGCGCTATCCTGGGCATCGATATCCCACAACGCCACTTTCAGGCCCTGTGTATTGAAGAAGCCTTGCGCATCACTGCGCCGCTGGCCATCGGGCGGGCGGAACAGCGGCACGTAGTTTTCCGGTAATTTATTCTTCACCAGATCAGCACTGCGGCGCGCCGAGTCCTGCCAGTCCTGCCAATGGCTGTGGGAGCGGAACTCCCACCCCTGCACGCCGACGCACTGTTGCGAGAACACCGCTTGCAGGCTGCTCACCGAACGCTCGGCCAGCCGCGCCTGAATATCCTTGCCCAACATGAAGAACGTGCCGCTCATGTTTGATTTGCGCAGGTACTCGGTCAGCCAGTCGGTGTTGTCGGGCTGGGCGTTGGCTGCGCTGTCGAAGGACAGCAGAAACAGCCGGTCATGCATCTCGTCGCCGTTGCGCTCATAGTCGCCGAAACGATCGATTTCGCTGCTGGTCTGCGGGAACAGCGCAGCCTTGCGCAGCAATTCGTCCAGATACTGCAAATGGAAGATCCGGCTCGGCTCGGCCCATTTGGTGTAATAGCTGTCATCGCTGACGACGAACTTGGCGGCTTGCTCGCGCAGGGTCGGCAAGTCTTCAACGAGGAAGCAGAACGAGGCGTCCTGATCGCAACTTTGCTGGGCGTAGTTGTAGTTGGCAAGCAAGCGCTGCCACAGGCGTTCGCGCAGGCTGTTGATTGCATCCAGATTGACCGTGCGCAAGCCCAGGCGCTGAGCCAGCGCGGCCTCCGTCATCGATTCGGTGCCGAGCAAGCCACGGGCAAACATGAGGATTTCCGCCCGTGAAGCGACGTCGAACAGCGTCGGGCTGCTCAGTTGCTCAGGCCAGGTGCCGCGATCCAGCGTCGCCACATCACCCGGCGCCGCGACGGCACCGAAGCTCATCAGCCACGCGGTGAATAAAAGAACAATGCGCAATGGGATGTCTCCGTCACAAAACCCGGGCGGCACTATAGCTGATGTGCAGGACTCAAGGACGCTACCCTCACCCCAGCCCTCTCCCGGAGGGAGAGGGAGCCGAATTGTATTGATCTCACAACTCGAGTTCACCTTGAAAGCTCAGGTCGGCCGATATCGAAAGAACAACCCGGTCAGTCCCCTCTCCCCCCGGGAGAGGGTTAGGGTGAGGGAAAAATCCACCAGCCGTCGCAAATGCCCGAGCTTACCCATACCTATAACCCCCATAGCTGGAGTCATCGCCGCCAACCCCCTAGAATCGCCCCACGATTAAAGGAGACGACTTCATGCTGATGGTGATTTCCCCCGCCAAGACCCTCGATTACGAAACGCCGCCGGCGACCCAGCGCTTCACCCAGCCGCAATATCTCGACCATTCCCAGGAACTGAACCAGCAGTTACGCGAGCTATCGCCGGCGCAGATCAGCGAGCTGATGCACGTCTCCGATAAGATCGGCGGGCTCAATGGCGCGCGCTTCGGCAGCTGGACGCCAGCGTTCACTCCGGAAAACGCCAAGCAGGCGCTGCTCGCGTTCAAGGGTGACGTCTACACCGGTCTCGACGCGCAGTCCTTCAGCGAAGCGAATTTCGATTACGCGCAAAAACACCTGCGCATGCTCTCCGGCCTCTATGGCCTGCTGCGCCCGCTGGACTTGATGCAACCGTATCGTCTGGAAATGGGCACCAAACTGGCCAACGCGCGCGGCAAGGATTTGTACGCGTTCTGGGGCACGCGCATCAGCGAATGGCTGAATGAAGCATTGGCCGAACAAGGCGATGACTTGCTGCTCAACCTGGCGTCCAACGAGTACTTCTCGGCAGTCAAACGCACCGCGTTGAACGCACGAATCATCAATGCCGATTTCAAGGATCTGAAAAACGGTCAGTACAAGATCATCAGCTTCTACGCAAAAAAAGCCCGTGGCCTGATGAGCCGTTTCGTGATCCAGGAAGGCATCAACGATCCAGCCCAGCTCAAGCAGTTCGACGTTCAGGGTTATCGCTACAGCGCTGAACAGTCGAAACCGGACAATCTGGTATTTTTGCGCGATCACGCCCCCGAATAAAGCATGCCTATTGCACGACTCTTTCTATAAAGAGTCGTGCAGCTCGCACGATGTCGAAAATCCCTCGCCACATATCGCCATTTTTATGGCGCCACAAAATCAACACACTCTTTTCTAATATTAGTTTCACTCGACGCTGATCATTTTTTTCAGTAGTGGCACGTAAATTTTTTCTCGGTAGTGGCACAAAACTATCTAACGTGATTATTCGCCTGTTAATAAAGGTCGGAAACGAAGGTGCCATCAAATTGAGACCAGTGCCATCTTCGACAATATTTCAAGAAATTTCAGCTTTCGCGATGAGCGGGCAGGAACTTCATCCAAATGCATAGCTCATACCACCGGTAACGATTCTCTCCGAGTTTGTACGAGATAACTTACGCAGGGCAGATAGTCATGTAACCAAGTTGTCACAGCAACTTGCCTAGATGACTAACTAACTAGTCTGGAAACAACCCGAAGCACAGGAGATACGCACCATTAATATCCCCTGCAAGGCCATGGCCACGCCCCTATAAACGTGCTCGCCTGAGCACATAACCGCTTGATTCATAAGGCCATGCACCTGACATCAAGCGCGCAAACCGATTGCACCAAGGTCTCCAAAAATGGAGATCGGCTGCATAACAGGGCAAGCCATAACAACAAGGCCTAGTTGCGCACATCTTGAGTGCACTTATTTAGACACTCGAAAATTAGTATGCCTGCACACGGCATTGTGACGCCTGCGCGCCGCACTTTCGAGTGCACTTTTAACGCTGAACACCATTAACTCCGGCCTTATTGGGCCTGATATATACAGAGGTAATTGCGATGCGCATCAGCATATTTGGTTTGGGTTACGTTGGCGCAGTGTGTGCCGGTTGCCTGTCTGCACGGGGCCATGACGTCATTGGCGTCGATGTTGCCAAAGACAAGATCGACATGATCAACGCTGGCAAATCTCCCATTGTTGAGCCAGGTCTGGGCGAACTGTTGCAGCAAGGTATTCAGACCGGTCGTCTGCGCGGTACGACTAACTTCGCCGAAGCGATTCGCGATACCGACTTGTCAATGATTTGCGTCGGCACGCCAAGCAAGAAGAACGGCGACCTGGAACTCAACTACATTGAGGCAGTGTGCCGCGAGATCGGTTTTGTTCTGCGTGACAAGACTACCCGCCACACCATCGTGGTGCGCAGCACCGTTCTGCCAGGCACTGTCGCCAACGTTGTCATCCCGATCCTCGAAGACTGCTCCGGCAAAAAGGCCGGCGTTGATTTCGGCGTGGCGGTCAACCCTGAGTTCCTGCGTGAATCCACCGCGATTGCCGACTACGACCTGCCACCGATGACCGTCATCGGTGAGTTCGACAAGGCATCGGGCGACGTTCTGCAATCGCTGTACGAAGAACTCGACGCACCGATCATCCGCAAGGACATCGCTGTTGCCGAGATGATCAAGTACACCTGCAACGTCTGGCACGCAACCAAAGTGACATTCGCCAACGAGATCGGCAACATCGCCAAAGCAGTCGGCGTCGATGGCCGTGAAGTGATGGACGTGGTTTGCCAGGACAAGACCCTCAACCTGTCCCAGTACTACATGCGCCCTGGCTTCGCCTTCGGCGGTTCGTGCCTGCCAAAAGACGTGCGCGCCCTGACCTACCGCGCAGGTTCCCTGGACGTCGAAGCACCGCTGCTCAACTCGCTGATGCGCAGCAACGAATCGCAAGTGCAGAACGCCTTCGACATCGTTGAAAGCCACGACAAACGCAAAGTCGCCCTGCTCGGCTTGAGCTTCAAGGCCGGCACCGACGACCTGCGCGAAAGCCCGCTGGTGGAGTTGGCCGAAATGCTGATCGGCAAGGGTTACGACCTGAGCATCTACGACAGCAACGTCGAATACGCCCGTGTTCACGGCGCGAACAAGGACTACATCGAGTCGAAGATCCCGCACGTGTCGTCCCTGCTCAACTCGGACTTCGACTCGGTGATCAACAACTCCGACGTGATCATCCTCGGCAACCGCGACGAGAAGTTCCGCGCGCTGGCGCAGCAAGCACCGGACGGCAAACAGGTCATCGACCTGGTGGGCTTCATGGCCAAAGCCACCGACGCTGGCACCCGTACCGAAGGCATCTGCTGGTAACCCGGCAGCAAGCCTCTAGCTTCCAGCCGCAAGCGCACCCCGCTTGCGGCTGAAAGCCTCCATCACCTTCGGATGACGGTTATGTCGAACAAGCTCAAACATTTTTTTCTGCAATCAGCCGGCTGGCTTTTTTATCTCAGTCTGCTGATGGGCCTGGCCTTGATGCTGCCCGCGTCCACATTCGACTCCGAGTCGAAGGACTTCATTTTTCTGATTGGCGCCGTGGGTATCTGGCGCTACTCGATGGGTGCAACGCACTTTGTGCGCGGCATGATTTTTCTCTACATCGTCTACCCGCACCTGCGCCGTAAAGTGCGCAAGCTGGGCAAGGCAGCAGATCCGTCGCACGTGTTCCTGATGGTTACCAGTTTTCGTATCGACGCGCTGACCACAGCGCAGGTCTACAGCTCGGTGATCCGCGAAGCGATTGAATGCGAACTGCCAACCACCGTGGTCTGCTCCATCGTCGAAATGTCCGATGAACTGCTGGTGAAAAGCCTCTGGGCGCGGATGAACCCGCCAGAGCGCGTCAAGCTCGACTTCGTACGCATTCCCGGCACCGGCAAGCGCGATGGTCTGGCTTACGGCTTCCGTGCGATCTCCCGGCACATGCCCGATGACCGCGCCGTTGTGGCCGTGGTCGATGGCGACACCGTGCTCGCCGAAGGCGTAGTGCGCAAGACCGTGCCGTGGTTCCAGCTGTTCGGCAATGTCGGTGGCCTGACCACCAACGAGTTCTGCGAAGTGCGCGGCGGCTACATCATGAGCGAATGGCACAAGCTGCGTTTCGCCCAACGCCACATCAATATGTGCTCGATGGCCCTGTCCAAACGCGTGCTGACCATGACCGGTCGTATGTCGGTATTCCGCGCCACCGTGGTCACCGATCCGGACTTCATCGCCGACGTTGAAAGCGACTCGCTGCAACACTGGCGCCTGGGCCGCTTCAAGTTTTTGACCGGCGACGACAAGTCGAGCTGGTTCAGCCTGATGCGCCTTGGCTACGACACGTTCTACGTGCCGGACGCGGCGATCCACACCGTGGAACACCCGCCAGAAAAGAGCTTCATCAAGGCCAGCCGCAAACTGATGTTCCGCTGGTACGGCAACAACCTGCGGCAGAATGCTCGCGCACTCGGCCTTGGGGTTAAACGCCTCGGCGTGTTCACTTCGGTGGTGCTGTTCGATCAGCGCGTGTCGATGTGGACCTCGCTGCTGGGCCTGACCGTGGCGATCATCGCGTCGTTCAAGTACGGCACCGCGTTCATCCTGGTTTATCTACTGTGGATCGGTATCACCCGCCTGATCCTGACCCTGTTGCTGTCCTGCTCAGGGCACAAGATCGGCCCGGCCTACCCGGCGATTCTTTATTACAACCAGATCGTCGGCGCGCTGGTGAAGATCTACGTGTTCTTCCGCCTCGACCAACAGTCCTGGACTCGCCAGGACACCAAACTGACCCGTGATCTCGCCAGCTTTCAACGTTGGTTCAACACTTGGTCGTCTCGGACCATGACCTTCTCCGCCGGCAGCATTTTTGTCGCCGTGCTGCTGATGATGGTCTGACCCGCCCCTATTGAATTAACAAGGAAATCGCCCCTATGAATACCGCCGTCAACGCCAACGTAGTGCATGAATCCGAAGCCCAGCGCCAACACGCCCGAGTGAAAATCCCGGCCAAGCTGCGTTTCTTCGGCCCTGACCGGACGCCGCTGGAAACCCGTGTGCTGGATCTGTCGGCCGGTGGCCTGGCGTTCAACGCCGGGCAGATGCCGCTGACCATCGGCGAGGTGCACAAGGCGCGCCTGCAATTTGTCATCGACAACCTCGGTCTGGCCATGGACGTCGAGCTGCAAGTGCGCTCCTACGACCGCCAGACCGGCCGCGTCGGCTGCCAGTTCCAGAACCTTGATCAGCAGGATATTTCGACCCTGCGCCACTTGATCACTTCGCACCTGGCCGGCGACATCGTCAGCATGGGTGAAGTGCTGGCAACCCTGCAGCGCGACAACTTCACCAAGGCGCGCAAGGTCAAGGATGGCGGCCACGGCATGACCGCGTTCGGGCGTCTGAAAGCAGTGACCTTCAGCGCCGGTATTTTTGCGGTCGGTCTGATCGCGGCGGGTTTCATTGCCAAATCGGTGTACGGCATGTACTTCGTCAGCCATGCACAGGCCGGTCTGGTCAGCGTGCCGGGGATGAACATCACCATGCCGCGTGACGGCACCGTGCAGAGCCTGATCAAGTCCGACGGCGTTGCGGCCAAAGGCGCGCCACTGGCGACCTTCAGCACCAGCATGCTCGACGTGCTCAAGGGCCATATGCAAGAAGATCAACTGTCGCCCGCCAAGGTTGAAGAACTGTTCGGCAAGCAAATGACCGGCACTCTGACCTCGCCGTGCGATTGCACCGTGGCCCAGCAACTGGTGGCCGACGGTCAATACGCGAGCAAGGGCGACGTGATCTTCCAACTGGTACCGCGCAACACTGAGGCCAATATCGAAGCACGCTTCTCCTATCGCCAGTTTGGCGACGTGCGTCCGGGCACCCCGGTGAGCTTCCAGATCGCCGGCGAAGACAAGATCCGCACCGGCAAGATCGTCAGCAGCACCAGCCTGAAAAGCGCCGACCTGTCCTCCGACATTCGCGTGCAGATCAAGCCTGACGAGTCGCTCGACAGCAGCCTCGCCGGCCGCCCGGTGGAAGTGAACAGCGACCGTGGCCCGAACCTGAACTGGCTGATCGACAAAGCCATGGCTGCCGGTCTTTAAGTCGAGGACATGCCTGTGACTACTCCACCCATCCTGAAAACACCGCGATCCCTGTGGGAGCTGGCCTGCCAGCGATTGGATCAGCGCGGTTTATCTGATGCACCGCGTCACCCGAGTCGCCAGCAGGCTGGCTCCCACATGGGATTGATGGTGTGCTCGCTGGCACTCGCAGTGTCTCTGGCCGGTTGCGCCGGCCTGCCCGATCAACGCCTGGCCAACGAAGCGCTCAAGCGTGGCGACACCGCCACCGCCGCGCAGAACTATCAGCAACTGGCCGATCTGGGCTACAGCGAAGCGCAAGTGGGCCTCGCTGATATCCAGGTCGACAGCCGCGACCCTGCGCAAATGAAACAGGCCGAAGCGACTTATCGCGCAGCGGCCAGTGTTTCGCCGCGTGCTCAGGCACGTCTCGGTCGCTTGCTGGTGGCCAAACCGGGTTCCACCGAAGCCGAGCACCACGAAGCCGAAACCCTGCTGAAAAAAGCCGCCGCCAATGGCGAAGGCAATACGTTGATCCCGCTGGCGATGCTGTATCTGCAATACCCGCACAGCTTCCCGAACATCAACGCTCAGCAACAGATCGATCAGTGGCGCAAATCCGGTTACCCGGAGGCAGGTCTGGCGCAGGTGCTGCTCTATCGCACCCAAGGCACCTACGACCAGCATCTGGATGACGTGGAAACAATCTGCAAAGCCGTGCTCAACACCACCGACATCTGCTACGTCGAACTGGCCACGGTCTATCAGAAACGTGCACAGCCAGAACAACAGGCCGAGCTGATCAAGCAGATGCAGGCCGGTTACAGCCGTGGCACCGTCACCGCTCAGCGTGTCGATTCGGTTGCCCGTGTGCTGGCCGATTCGACCTTGGGCAAGACCGACGAAAAAACCGCGCAGTCACTGCTTGAGCCAATCGCCCCGGGCTACCCGGCGTCGTGGGTCACCCTCGCGCAATTGCTTTACGACTTCCCTGAATTGGGCGACGTCGACCAGATGATGAAGTACCTGGACAACGGCCGCGCCGCCGACCAGCCACGCGCCGAGCTGTTGCTGGGCAAGCTCTACTACGAAGGCAAAGTGGTCCCGGCCGACGCCAAAGTCGCCGAAGAACATTTCCAGAAAGCCGTTGGCCGCGAAGTGGCCGCCGACTACTACCTCGGCCAGATCTATCGCCGTGGTTACCTGGGCAAGGTTTACCCGCAGAAGGCTCTCGACCATCTGCTGACCGCTGCGCGCAACGGCCAGAACAGCGCCGATTTCGCCATCGCCCAACTGTTTTCCCAAGGCAAGGGCACCAAGCCCGACCCGCTCAACGCGTATGTGTTCAGCCAATTGGCGAAAGCTCAAAACACCCCGCAGGCCGATGAGCTGGCGACCACTATCGCTGCCCAGTTGCCGCCCGAGCGTCTGGCCGAAGCCCGGCGCCTGCTGCAACAGGAACAGGCCAGCCGTGGCGCCCTGAACCCAAACACGCTGCAACTGCACGCCCTGCAAGAAGAAGACGGCGAGGAAAAACTATGAAGCTCAATCCATTCGTGAAGGCCGGTATTGGTCTCACATTCGCGCTGATCTGGTCTTGCCCGACACTGGCCGCGATGACTGAAAGCAAGAATTTTGGCCTGGATGTGAAAATCACCGGCCAGTCCGAAGACGACCGCGATCTGGGCACTGCCAGCGGCGGCGACGTCAGCGGCGTCGGCCTCGACCTGCGTCCGTGGGTCTACGGCGAGAGCGGCGCGTGGAGTGCCTATGCCATGGGCCAGGCGGTGACCTCGACCGATATCATCGAGACCGACACCCTGCAGCAGTCCGACAGCGACGGCACCCAGACCACCGACAACGGTGATCGCAAGACAAAGAAAAACTACTTGGCGATGCGCGAATTCTGGGTCGGCTACAGCGGCCTTACGCCCTACCCCGGCGAGATGCTCAAGCTTGGTCGCCAGCGCCTGCGCAATGACGATGGCCAATGGCGCGACACCAATATCGAAGCGCTGAACTGGACTTTCGACACCACCCTGTTGCGCGCCAATGCCGGTGTTGCCGAACGCTTCAGCGAGTACCGCACCGACTTGAAAGAGCTGGCGCCGAAAGACAAGGATCGCCTGCACGCCTACGCCGATGCCGCCTACCAGTGGACACCGGGTAACTGGGTCGGGATTCGCGGACACCATACTCACGATGACGGCAAACTCGACTATCCGGAACCTGGCGTGGCCGGTGATTCGCTGGACAAGAAAGAGAACGGCGACATCAGCTGGATCGGCCTGACCGCCGACAGCGATGCCTACAACTGGCGCAACACCAACACCGTCAACTACTGGGGCAGCATCACCGGCATGAGCGGCGACCGCGACACGGTCAACGCACTGAATGCCGATGGCACTCGACCGACTCAGGCCAAGCGCAGCGATGACGTCAACGGCTGGGCCACCGACATCGGTGTGCGTCTGCGCCTCGATCCGCAGTGGCAAGTCGGTGCCGCCTATGCCCGCGCCAGCGCCGATTACGAACAGACCGGTCTGGAAAGCAACCGCTCGAACTACACCGGTACACGTTCACGCGTTCACCGTTTCGGCGAAGCGTTCCGGGGCGAAATGAACAACATGCAGACCGCGACCCTGTTCGGTTCGTGGATGCTCAACGACGAGTACGACGCCAGCCTGATCTACCACAAGTTCTGGCGCGTCGACGGCAACAAGCCAGTCGGCAGCAACGGCATCAACGCCGTCGAGAACAACACCGACGACGTCACCGGCGCGATCTTGTCCAGCACCTCCTTGCCGCTTGAAGACGGCAACAAGGACATGGGTCAGGAGATGGACCTGGTGGTTACCAAGTACTTCAAGCAAGGCCTGTTGCCGGCGGCGTTGAGCCAGTCGATTGATGAGCCTTCGGCGCTGGTGCGTTTTCGTGGCGGCGTGTTCAAGCCGGGCGATGCCTACGGCAAGCAGGTTGATTCGTACATGCACCGCGCGTTCATCGACGTGATCTGGCGCTTCTGATGCAAACCGCCAAGGGAGTGCCCGACATGAACAGTGCCCGCAAAGGCTCACTCAGCCTGCTGGCCGGCGCGATGCTGCTGGCCAGCGCTGGTGCCTTCGCTGCTGTGGAGCCGGCGAAGCCGGTCACTACGGCGAAGGAGCTACAACAAGCCAAGACCTACACCGTCAGCAGCGCACCCACCGAGGCGCTGAACCTGGCCGCGCCAAAACTGCCGGACCTCTCCGGCTACACCGCCGAAGCCGCCGCCGCGAAAATCGTGCGCAGCAAAGCGGGCAAGGTCAGCGTGCGCCGGATGATGCAGGAAGACGCCCTGAAGGACTTCATCGGCGGCGACAACAAGATGGCCGAATGGGTGGTGCGTCAGCACGGCATTCCGCAGGCGATCTTCGTCGACGACGGCTACATGAACCTCAAGGATCTGGCGAAGAAACTGCCCAAGCAGTACTTCAGCGAAACCGCGCCGGGCGTGTACCTGTCGAAGTTGCCGATCGTGGTTGGCCGTAAAGGCATCCTCGAAATCGACGGCCAGACCCAGGAGTTGCGCCTGTCCCAAGAGGCCGGTTCGTTCCTGGTCAACGACGGTCAGTTGTTCGTGCGTGATACCAAGGTCACCGGCTGGCGCGAGAAGGAAAACGGCCCGGCAACCTTCCGTTCGCCGAAAGAATTCCGCCCGTTCCTGCTCGCTTGGGGTGGCACCGAGACTTACATCGTCAACAGCAAGATGGCCAGCTTCGGCTACGCCAACAGTAAGTCGTACGGCGTGAGTATTTCCCAGTACACGCCGAACATGGCCAAGGTGCTCAAGCGTTCCGAGCCAACCGGCTGGATCGTCGGTTCCGAGTTCTCGGACATGTGGTACGGCTTCTACTGCTACGAGACCCGCGACTTCGTGGTCAAGGGCAGCACCTACAAAGACAACATCGTCTACGGCATCGACCCGCACGACCGTTCCCACGGTCTGATCATTGCCGAGAACACCGTTTACGGTACGAAGAAGAAGCACGGGATCATCATTTCCCGAGAAGTGAACGACAGCTTCATCTTCAACAACAAAAGCTACGACAACAAACTCTCGGGCCTGGTGATCGACCGTAACAGCGTCAACAACATCATTGCCTACAACGAGATTTACAAGAACCACACCGACGGCATCACCCTCTACGAGTCTGCCGACAATCTGCTGTGGGGCAACAAGGTCATCAGCAACAGGCGCCATGGCATCCGCATTCGTAACAGCGTGAACATTCGCCTCTACGAAAACATCGCCATGGCCAACGGTCTGACCGGCGTCTACGGCCACATCAAAGACCTGACCGACACTGACCGCGACATCAAGCTCGACCCGTTCGATGCGCAGGTTTCGCTGATCGTGGTGGGCGGTGAACTCGCGGCCAACGGCAGCGGCCCGTTGTCCATCGACTCGCCCCTGAGCGTCGAGCTGTATCGCGTATCGATGCTGGCGCCGACCAAATCCAGCGGCATCAGCTTCAACGGCATCCTCGGCGAGCGCCAGGATGAAATTCTTGACCTGCTGGTGCGCCAGCAGAAAGCCGTGCTGATCGACCCTGTCGAACGCCAGACCGAAATGCAGGACTGAGGATAATTTTATGCACCCACACTTGATCAAATTACTCAGCCTGTCGGCCCTGTCCGTGGGCATTCTGGCCGCCAGCAATGGCGTCCGTGCAGACGAAGTCAAAGCGCCGCAATTCACCGCCGAACCGTGCTGCAACCTGTGCCCGGCAGCGCATGACGCGAAGAACTACACCACGCGTTATCAGCAGAACTTCACCACGCTGGTGCAGGCGCAAGGCGACTGGTTGTTCCGTACGCAAGAAGACCTGCGCACCGAATTCAACACCACCCCGGCCGGCTACAAACGCATGCAGCAGTTGCACGATGCGTTCAAGAGCAAAGGCGTCGAGCTGGTGATTGTCTATCAGCCGACCCGTGGCCTGGTGAACCGCAACAAGCTCAACCCGCAGGAAAAAGCCGCGTTCGATTACGAGAAAGCGCTGGGCAACTACAAAACCATGCTCGGCCGTTTCGCGCAGATGGGTTATGTGGTGCCGGACCTGTCGCCGCTGACCAACGAATCGCTGCCGGACACCCTGCCCGCCCACGACTTCTACTTCCGTGGTGACCAGCACTGGACACCATACGGCGCGCAGCGCACGGCAAAAATCGTCGCCGAGAAGGTCAAGCAGATCCCGGCCTTCGCCGACATTCCCAAGCGTGAGTTCGAGACCAAGAAGTCCGGGCGCATGGGCAAGACCGGCACCCTGCACAACATGGCAGGGCAACTGTGCGGCACCAGTTACGCGATCCAGTACATGGACCAGTTCACCACCGAGCCGAAAGGCGAAGCGGGCGACGGCGACCTGTTCGGTGATTCCGGCAACCCGCAAATCACCCTGGTCGGCACCTCGCACAGCGGCAAGAACTACAACTTCGCCGGGTTCCTTGAAGAGTCGATTGGCGCCGACATCCTCAACGTGGCGTTCCCGGGCGGTGGTCTGGAAGGTTCGATGTTGCAGTACCTGGGCAGCGACGAATTCCAGAAGACCCCGCCGAAAATTCTCATCTGGGAATTCTCGCCGCTGTATCGCCTCGACCAGGAAACCATCTACCGCCAGATGATGGCGCTGCTGGACAACGGCTGCGAAGGCAAAGATGCACAGATGACCGGCAGCGCCACACTGAAGCCGGGCAGCAAGCAAGAACTAATGGTCAACAGCAAGAACCTGAACCTGCAGAACAGCAACCATCAGGTCGACATTCGCTTCGCCGATACGTCGGTGAAAACCCTGCAAGCCACCCTCTGGTACATGAACGGTCGCCACGAGGACATCAAGATCGAGAAGCCGGAAACCT
>NZ_JBIWAL010000014.1:23556-27757 GCF_044760045.1 Pseudomonas sp. NPDC098747
GGTCGTTTCGCCTTTGAGTTGCGCACGGACGAAGACTGGGCCACGCAAAACCTGCTGGCAGTCGAAGTCCAGGGCCCGGAAGCGGGCGCCGCGCCACAGAAAGTCGAAGCGAAAATCTGCAAACGCAACGTATTCCCGGGCGCTGGGCAACAAACCGCTCAGGCCGGGCAATGAGGTCTGCTATGCGAAATTCGAAATTGAAAACTCTTTTAGCGCCGACGCTGCTCGGGCTGGCGATCTTCGCCGGCACTGCGCAGGCCGCCGCGCCACTGCGTCCACCTCAGGGCTATTTCGCCCCTGTGGATAAATTCAAGACCGGCGACAAAAGCGAAGGCTGCGATGCAATGCCGACGCCGTATACCGGCGCGCTGCAATTTCGCAGCAAATACGAAGGCTCCGACAAGGCCCGTTCGACCCTGAACGTGCAGTCGGAAAAAGCCTTCCGCGACACCACCAAAGACATCACCACGCTGGAACGCGGCACCGCCAAACGCGTGATGCAATTCATGCGCGACGGTCGCCCGGAGCAGCTCGAATGCACGCTCAACTGGCTGACCGCGTGGGCCAAGGCTGACGCGTTGATGTCGAAAGACTTCAACCACACCGGCAAGTCGATGCGCAAATGGGCGCTGGGCAGCATGGCGTCTTCGTACATTCACCTGAAATTCTCTGACTCGCATCCACTGGCGCAGCATCAGCAGGAAGCGCAGTTGATCGAGGCGTGGTTCAGCAAAATGGCCGATCAGGTGGTCAGCGACTGGGACAACCTGCCGCTGGAAAAAACCAACAACCACTCGTACTGGGCTGCATGGTCGGTGATGGCGACGTCCATCGCCACCAACCGTCGCGACCTGTTTGACTGGGCAGTGAAGGAATACAAGGTCGGCGTGAATCAAGTCGATGCTGACGGTTTCCTGCCGAACGAACTCAAGCGCCAGCAACGCGCCCTCGCCTATCACAACTACGCCCTGCCACCGCTGGCGATGATTGCCAGTTTCGCGCAGGTGAACGGTGTCGATCTGCGTCAGGAAAACAACAGTGCGCTGAAGCGTCTGGGTGATCGGGTGCTTTCGGGTGTGAAAGACCCGGACGAGTTCGAGAAGAAGAATGGCAAAGAGCAAGACATGGACGACCTCAAGGTCGACTCCAAATTCGCCTGGCTCGAACCGTTCTGCACCCTCTACACCTGCCCGGCCGATGTGATCGAGAAGAAGCACGGCATGCAGCCGTTCAAGACCTTCCGCCTTGGCGGGGATCTGACCAAGGTTTATGACCCGTCGCATGAAAAAGGCGGGAAAGGCTCATGAAGCAAGAGCCCCTCACCCTAACCCTCTCCCGGAGGGAGAGGGGACTGACCGAGGTGCTTGGACGAACGCCGCAGACCTGAAATACCGAGCCGAACTCAGGATCTGAGCAGCTTCATTGGCGACATGAAATACCGAGCCGATCTCCATTTTGAAAACCATGGAGATCAGGCGCCCTCTCCCTCCGGGAGAGGGCGGGGGGTGAGGGGCGCGATTTGAAGGCCTGCTCGAACCTCAAGGAAACACGCATCACCCCTCCACTACCACGGGGGGTTTGGGGGGGCTTTGGCCCTTGACTGTTGGTTAAAACTGGAGAGATCGGGATGGTATTTTCATCCAACGTGTTCCTGTTTCTGTTCTTGCCGATCTTTCTCGGCATGTACTACCTGAGCGGGATTCGTTATCGCAATCTGCTGCTGTTGCTTGCCAGCTACGTGTTCTATGCGTGGTGGCGGGTGGACTTCCTGGCGCTGTTCGCTGCCGTCACGTTGTGGAACTACTGGATCGGCCTGAAAGTCGGTGCTGCGGGCGTACGGACCAAACCGGCGCAGCGCTGGCTGTTGCTCGGCGTGGGGGTGGATCTGTGCATCCTCGGCTACTTCAAGTACGCCAACTTCGGCGTCGACAGCATCAACGCAATGATGACGTCAGTCGGTCTGTCGCCGTTCATCCTGACCCACGTGCTGTTGCCGATCGGTATCTCGTTCTACATCTTCGAGTCGATCAGCTACATCATCGACGTGTATCGCGGCGACACCCCGGCTACGCGCAACCTGATCGACTTCGCGGCGTTCGTGGCGATCTTCCCGCACTTGATTGCCGGCCCGGTTCTGCGTTTCCGCGACCTTGCTGATCAGTTCAACAACCGCACGCACACCGTCGACAAGTTCTCCGAGGGCTGCACGCGGTTCATGCAAGGGTTCATCAAGAAGGTGTTCATCGCCGACACCCTCGCTGTGGTGGCCGACCATTGCTTCGCCCTGCAAAACCCGACCACGGGCGATGCCTGGCTGGGTGCACTGGCTTACACCGCGCAACTGTATTTCGACTTCTCCGGTTACAGCGACATGGCGATTGGTCTGGGTCTGATGATGGGTTTCCGCTTCATGGAAAACTTCAAGCAGCCGTACATCAGTCAGTCGATCACCGAGTTCTGGCGTCGCTGGCACATCAGCCTGTCGACCTGGCTGCGTGACTACCTGTACATCACCCTCGGCGGTAATCGCAAAGGTACGTTGATGACCTATCGCAACCTGTTCCTGACCATGCTTCTGGGTGGTCTGTGGCACGGCGCGAACATCACTTACATCATCTGGGGCGCCTGGCACGGCATGTGGTTGGCAATTGAAAAAGCGCTGGGCCTGAACACCTCGCCACGCAGCCTCAACCCGATCCGCTGGGCACTGACTTTCCTGCTGGTGGTGATGGGCTGGGTGATCTTCCGCGCTGAGAACCTGCACGTTGCCGGTCGTATGTACGGCGCGATGTTCAGCTTCGGTGAGTGGTCGCTGTCTGAACTCAATCAGGCCAACCTCACCGGTCTGCAAGTGGCAACTCTGGTGGTGGCGTACGTAACGCTGGCGTTCTTCGGCCTGCGTGATCTGTACACCAATCAGCCACCGGTCAAGGCCAAACCAGACGTCACCGTCGAGGCCGATGGCCCTGCCGCTGCAACCCCTGGAATGATCAAGGCAGTGCCCGGCGACAACCCGGCAAGCATCCACGAGCCCGGCTACACCGTCGGCGTCGAAGCCCAGGTGCAACCGGCTTACTGGACGGCTGACTGGTCGCGTTACGCAATGCGCGCCGTGATTCTGCTGCTGTTCATTGCCTCGATTCTCAAACTCTCGGCGCAAAGCTTTTCGCCGTTCCTTTACTTCCAGTTCTGAGGGATCTGACATGACCCGCTCATTACGCATCTTCTACATCGCGCTGTTCCTGGTGACCTTGCTGGTGCTCGGTCTGTGGTCGGTTCGCAGCTTCTTCGGATTCAGCACCAACGCCGAGGCAACGGTGCTCAATGGCCGCTGGACCAAGGCTGTGGAAACCCATTACGACGAAGAGTTTCCGATCAAGCGTCTGGGCACCAACCTCTGGGCCGCGCTGGATTTCAAACTGTTCAACGAAGGTCGTCCGGGCGTCGTGCTCGGTCGCGATCAGTGGTTGTACAGCGATGAGGAATTCAACCCGATCGTCAACGAAGAGCTGAACCTGCAAGGCAACTACGCGCTGGTTGAAGGCGTGCGCCAGACCCTCAAAGAGAAAGGCGTGAAACTGGTGATGGCGATCGTGCCGGCCAAGGTTCGTCTGTACCCGGAACACTTGGGTGAAGTGAAACCTTCGAGCATCCACGCCAACCTTTACGAGGACTTCCACGCCCGGGTGGCGGCGGACAAGATCCTCGCGCCCGATCTGCTCAAGCCGTTGCAGCAGGCCAAGCAGAACGGTCAGCAAGTGTTCCTGCGCACTGACACCCACTGGACGCCAGAGGGTGCCGAAGTCGCCGCCAACACCCTGGCCAAGACCATCGCCGACAAGTTCCCGCTCAGCGGCGAGCCGCAGCGCTTCGTTACTACGCCGGCGGAAAAGATCACGCACAAGGGCGATCTGCGTCTGTTCCTGCCGCTTGATCCGCTGTTCGAAAACCTGATGCCGGCACAAGAGCCGCTGCAAAAGCGCAACACCGTAGCCGCTGGCGAGCAACCTGCCGGTGACGACGCGCTGTTCGCCAACAGCGAAGTGCCGGTCGCGCTGATCGGTACCAGCTACAGCGCCAACCCCAACTGGAACTTCGTCGGTGCGCTGAAACAAGCGCTGCACAGCGACGTGGTCAATTACGCCGAAGACGGCCACGGCCCGATTCTGCCGATGCTCAGCTACCTGAAAAGCGATGACTT